>CAZPZQ010000159.1:0-3649 GCA_964590745.1 uncultured Mycobacterium sp.
CAATACGTCCCCAATACGTCCCCAATACGTTGTGGTCTCTTCTATCGTGCCGTACCCGCACCGCAGGCGGGGCCGGGTGACGTCGCGGCGCCAGGGCGAGCAGTCGTTCTGCGCCCAGCCGGGGACCGATGCGGCCAACCCGGTAACGTTTTAGCCTGTGCTGAACGGATGGCGCACCGTCCCGGGCGAGCGGGTGCCGACGCACGCCAGGCTCGGCGCGTCGGTGGTCGGCGTGGTGGCAGCACTGGCAATGGGGGTGGTCGGCTGCACGAGCATCATTGGTGGCACCGTGGCGGTGGACACCTCGGCTGCGCCGGCCTACCGCTCGTCGGTGTCGGTGTCGGTGTCGGAGTCGGCGGCGACATCGAGTATCCGCGAGTCGCAGCGGCAGCAGTCGCTGACCACACAGGCGGTGCGCGGAGCATGCGGCAAGTTCGCTTCCACCAGCAGCGATGCCGTCGACACGGTGAACAAATACGTCGAAGCCTTCAACAGCGGCGGGGATGTCAGTGCCACCGCAGGCCCGGCCACCGACGCGCTCAACCGCAGTGCCGACGAGGTTGCTGATGCGATCAACGAGTCGATGTCGGCTGAGCTGCGGGACACGTTCAAGTCCTACATCGATGCCGCCCGGGCGGTGGCCGGTGCCATCTCCAGTCGGGCGCCGACATCGGTGTACAACGCTCGCAAAGATCAGCTCAACAAGGTTCGGGAGAAAGGGTTGCATCTATGCCGGGCCTACTGAAGCGGAGTGTTCGGCCGCGTGCAGTAGCCGGTGCTGTGCAACGATAATGCCCAGCGCATGGCGCGCTGACGGTCGAAGGAGGTCGCACGGTGGTCGCGGCGGATGACGCCCCGAACTACGCCCGAAAGCTGGGCATCCAACGAGATCAGGTTGTCCAGGAGTGGGGTTGGGACGACGACACCGACGACGATATCCGCGTCGACATCGAGGATGCCTGCGGCGCTGAGCTGCTGGACGAGGACACCGACGAGGTGGTCGACGTGGCCTTGCTGTGGTGGCGAGACGGCGACGGAGATCTGGTGGACACCCTGATGGACGCGATCGCGCCGCTGGCCGACGACGGCGTCATCTGGGTGTTGACCCCCAAAACCGGCCGCCCCGGCCACGTGCTGCCCGCCGAGATCGCCGAAGCTGCGCCCACCGCGGGACTGATGCCGACGTCGTCGGTCAACCTGGGTGACTGGAGCGCCAGCCGGCTGGTGCAGCCCAAGTCGCGGACCGGCAAGCGCTGATGCTCAGCGTCGGCACACCCGCGCCGGACTTCAGCCTGCGCGACCAGAACCAGCAGCCGGTCGCGCTGAGCGACTACGCCGCGGGCAAGGACAACAAGAATGTGCTGCTGGTGTTCTTCCCGCTGGCGTTCACCGGGATCTGCCAGAGCGAACTGGCGCAAGTGCGCGACCATCTACCGGACTACCAGAACGACGACACCGTGACGCTGGCGGTGTCGGTCGGTCCACCGCCCACCCATAAGGTCTGGGCGGCCGAGAGCGGTTTCCTGTTCCCAGTGCTCTCGGATTTCTGGCCGCACGGCGCGGTGAGCCAGGCCTACGGGGTGTTCAACGACGAAACCGGCTTCGCCAACCGCGGCACGTTCGTCATCGACCGGTCCGGGATCATCCGGTTCGCCGAGATGAAACAACCCGGCGAAACCCGGGATCAGCAGTTGTGGCTGGATGCCCTGGCCGCCCTGAAAGCCTGACTTTTCGCCGAGCGTGCGTGGTGGTACGTCGAAGCACCGCGCAGGGTGTACCAACCCGCACCCGCGCGGCGGGATTTGGGCCGATGCCGGGTAGCCTGCCCCAGGCAGGGCGCGTAGCTCAGCGGTAGAGCTCTGGTTTTACACACCAGCGGTCGGCGGTTCGATCCCGTCCGCGCCCACGTGTTCTCCAGGTTGGCGATCCCATCGTGACCGCCGCCCAGGTTTGACGCGCCGCAAAATCGGCAAGGCCCCCCATGGCTACCGAACCGCCCCCGGTGACACACCGCCGCCGCCACCCGATCCGCCCGATATGGCGCCCAAGGGGAAGTGGGGCGTTGCCCTGTCCACTAGCCCGCAGTTGACCGCGGCGGACCCGGGGCAGCCGGCAGGTGTGGTGGGCAGTGACCACGCTGATCGTCGCGGTGGTCCTGTTGATCATCGTCTTCGCCGCTTAACCGCGCACCGGTCTGACGAACCGTCGCTGCATCACGGCCGGGTGCGGCGGTCAGCGGCGCCGCCCGTAGCGGTCGGCCAGCTTCTCCTCGACGGTCATCGGTGCGGCAAGAACGTCGGCCGCAACGGCTCGGTCTTTGTCCCGACGACGTGCGCGGACCTCAGCGAGCAGGAAATACCCGAGTCCGATTGGAGCGAGGATGCCGAAGGCGATCCACTGGATGCCATAGGACAAGAACGGCCCGGCATCGAGGTGCGGCACCCCGATCACGCCCAGCCCGCCGGGTTGACCGTCGGACAACTGTAGATACGAGCCGGTGAGCGGAATCCCGGTCAGGGCCGCGATCTGGGCGGTGTCAATCGAATACACCTGGGTCACACCGTTCGTCGAGAACGGATCCTTGCCCGGCACCGGGGCTTGGGAGTTTCGCAGCCGCCCGGTGATGCTCACCGTATCGGCCGGTGCTGACGGGATCTGCGGCACCTGGGAGCCCTGTCCGGGGCGCACGTAGCCGCGGTTGACCAAGATGGTCGGCCCGCCGTCGACGACGAACGGCACCAACACCTCGAACGCCGGCTCGCCCTCCACCACCCGCAGCCGCGCCAGCACCTGCGCTTCGGGTCGATACCGGCCGGTGGCGGTGACTGGGCGCCACTGCGCGTCCGGCGCCGTCGAATCCTGACTCGACAGCAACGTCGTCAACGGCACCGGTTCGGCGCTCAGGGCGTTTTGGAGCTGCTTGTTCTCTCGCGAGGTCGCAGCGTTTTTGCCCAGTTGCCACGGGGCCAGCACGCTGAAGCACAGATAGGCGAAGGCCAGCACCACCGCGGCCAGGGCCAGCCGGCTCGGACGCAGCAAGAAGCTCCACCGGCGCATCAACCGGCCCCGCCCGGCGCGAGCTGCTCGTCGACCCAACTGTGCAGACCCGGCAGTGCGGCTGCGATGACGGTGAAAGCCTGCTCGAAGTCGCCGTGGTCGCCGTAGTAGGGGTCGTCGACGTCGGGTGCGGCAGCCCCCGACCGCGGATCGAATGAGCGCAACATCCGGATCCGCCCGGCTGGCACCCCGGATTGGCGCAGCCAACCGACGTGGTTGCGACCCAACGCCACCACCAGATCGGCGGCCAGGTGGTCGGCGCCGACATGGGCGGCGCGGTGATTGGTGGGGTAGCCGTGGGCGCGCAGCACCCGATCGGTGCGTATGTCGGCGCGCTTGCCGACATGCCAGTCGGCGGTGCCCGCGCTGCTGACGCGTACCACATCCTGCAGTCCGCGGGCGGCGATCTGATGGGCGAACATCTTCTCGGCCATCGGCGAGCGGCAGATGTTGCCGGTACACACGAAGGTGATGTGCAACGTCGGGCAATCAGAGTCGGCTCGGCGACGATGCAGGGCCGGGGGGGCCTGCTGAGGAGTCGGGCAATCAGAGTCGGCTCGGCGACGATGCAGGGCCGGGGGGGCCTGCTGAG
>CAZPZQ010000159.1:3749-8102 GCA_964590745.1 uncultured Mycobacterium sp.
GTCGGGCAATCAGAGTCGGCTCGGCGACGATGCAGGGCCGGGGGGGCCTGCTGAGGAGTCGGGCAATCAGAGTCGGACACGGCACCATTCTCCCCGATGTGTCGCCGCTCGCGCGCCGACCACTACTGTCGTGAGATGTGGCGATGCCGGATTCGAGTCGGTCGCGGGAGCGGCACCGGTGACTGCACGGTTGGCTGACGTCATCGACGTGCTGGACGCCGCCTACCCCCCACAGTTGGCCCAATCGTGGGATTCGGTGGGGTTGGTGTGCGGTGACCCTGACGATGTGCTCAACTCGGTGACCATCGCCGTCGATGCCACCGCGGCGGTCGTCGACGAGGTGCCAGCGGGCGGGCTGCTACTCGCCCATCATCCGCTGCTGCTGCGCGGCGTGGATACCGTAGCAGCCAGCACGCCCAAGGGCGCCTTGATCCATCGTCTCATCCGTTCCGGGCGTTCGCTTTTCACCGCGCACACCAACGCCGATTCAGCTTGGCCGGGCGTGTCGGACGCGCTGGCGCACGCGCTCGGGTTGACCGTCGAGGCGGTACTGGAACCTGCGCCGGTCGCCGCCGACACCGACAAGTGGGTGATCTATGTGCCCGCCGAGAACGCCGACGAGGTTCGAGCGGCGGTGTTCGCGGTCGGCGCCGGTGAAATCGGGGACTATTCGCAGTGCAGTTGGAGCGTCACCGGAACCGGCCAATTTCTGCCGCAAGACGGAGCATCACCGACGATCGGCCGGGTAGGTGACGTTGAGCGGGTGACCGAGGACCGGATTGAAATGGTCGCCCCGGCACACGCCCGCGGGCGGGTGTGGGCGGCGCTGCGGGCCGCGCATCCGTACGAGGAACCGGCCTTCGATGTCTTCGCCGTGCAACCTCTGCCCCAACGGGCCGGATTGGGCCGGATCTGCACGCTGCCACGACCGGAGCCGCTGCGCGAGTTCGTCTCCCGGGTGCGCGCCAATCTGCCGGCCACCTCCTGGGGGGTGCGAGCCGCGGGTGAAGCCGACACCCCGGTGTCGCGGGTGGCGGTGTGCGGCGGATCCGGCGATTCGTTGCTGGACGCGGTGGCGGCTGCGGATGTGGCGGCCTACGTCACTGCCGACCTGCGTCACCATCCGGCCGACGAGCATCGGCGGGCCTCTGCGGTGGCCCTGCTGGACGTGGCGCACTGGGCCAGTGAATATCCGTGGTGCGGTCAGGCTGGAGAGGTATTGCGGAAGGCGTTCGGGGCGACGCTGCCGGTGCAGATCAGCTCGATACGCACCGATCCGTGGAACCTGGTAGCTGACACAGGGGAGGTCGGCGATGAAGGCTGAAGTGGGACACCAGCGTTCCCTTCTGGAGTTGGCCGAGCTGGATGCCGACTTGGCCCGGCTCGCGCACCGGGTTTCACATCTGCCCGAGCGGCAAGCGTACGAACGCATTCGATCTGATCACGCGGCTGCCGGTGACCGGATGACCTCGGTGCGAATCGCATTGGAGGACTTGGACACCCAAGTGGAACGCTTGGAATCGGAGATCGAGGCGGTGCGTCAACGCGAGGAGCGGGACCGTTCGCTGCTGGATTCCGGCGTGACCAACGCCAAGCAGATTTCCGATCTGCATCACGAGTTACAGACACTGCAGCGGCGCCGGTCCAGCTTGGAGGATTCGCTTTTGGAGGTGCTGGAACGCCGTGAGGAACTGCAAGCCCGGGAGACCACCGAGTCGACCACCGTCGAAGCCCTGCACACCGACCTTGCCCACGCGCAGCAGGCGCTGGATGGCGTGTTGGCTGAGATCGAGACCATCCGTCGGCAGCGGTCCGACCGGCGCGCCGAACTGACCGCGATGCTCGACTCCGAACTGCTGGCGCTGTATGAGCGACAGCGGGCTTCCGGCGGCGCGGGTGCCGGCCCGCTGCGGGGAAGCCAGTGTGGCGCCTGCCGGATCGAGATCGACCGCGGCGAGCTGGCCCGGTTCTCTGCGGCCAGTGCCGACGATGTACTGCGTTGCCCGGAGTGCGGTGCCATTTTGTTGCGCATCAAGGATTTCGACTAGCAGCGCCGGTGATGGTCTGATGAGAGTCATTGTCGAGGCGGACGGCGGGTCGCGCGGCAATCCCGGCCCGGCCGGATATGGGACGGTGGTCTGGTCTGCCGACCGCTCGACGGTGCTGGCCGAGAGCAAACAGGCGATCGGCCGGTCTACCAACAACGTCGCCGAATACCGGGGCTTGATTGCCGGCCTCGAAGAAGCGCGGCGGCTGGGCGCCACCGAAGTCGCAGTGCTGATGGACTCCAAGCTGGTGATCGAGCAGATGTCGGGGCGCTGGAAGGTCAAACACCCGGAGCTGGCGAAATTGCATGCGCGGGCTGGCGAGTTGGCGCTGGATTTCGACCGTGTCGGCTACACCTGGGTTCCGCGCGAGCAGAACTCCTACGCGGACCGGTTGGCCAACGAGGCAATGGACGCCGCCGCCAAAGTGGCCGGGACGCCAGGAGCCGTCGCACCGGACGGGACCGTCGAACGGACCAGTACCGCTCCGTCAGCGCCGGGCTGGACCGGCGCCCGCGGTAAACCCACCCGGTTGCTGTTGCTGCGGCACGGTCAAACGGATCTGTCGGCGCAGCACCGATACTCCGGGCGCGGTAACCCGGCGCTCACTGAACTGGGGTGGCGCCAAGCCGACGCAGTTGGTCGTTATCTGGCGCAGCGGGGCGGTGTCGCTGCCGTGCTGAGCTCCCCGCTGCAGCGCTGCTATGACACCGCGGCGACCGCGGCCAAGGCGCTCGGGCTGGAGGTGGCCGTGGACGACGACTTGACCGAGACGGATTTCGGCGCCTGGGAAGGCCTGACCTTCGCCGAAGCCGCCGCTCGTGATCCGGAGCTGCATCAGCGCTGGCTGCGTGACAGCAGTACCCGGCCGCCCGGCGGGGAGAGTTTCGATGCCGTACACGATCGGGTGCGCCGGGTACGTGACCGAGTCATCGGCGAGCATGGTGGAACCACCGTGCTGGTGGTGTCCCATGT
The DNA here is from genome assembly GCA_964590745.1 of uncultured Mycobacterium sp. Taxonomy (GTDB): domain Bacteria; phylum Actinomycetota; class Actinomycetes; order Mycobacteriales; family Mycobacteriaceae; genus Mycobacterium. The sequence continues at coordinate 6,770 of CAZPZQ010000159.1, forward strand.
GACGCCGATCAAGACGCTGTTGCGGATCGCGCTGGACGCCGGTGCCGGCGTCCTGTACCGCCTGCACCTGGATTTGGCGTCGCTGAGCATCGCCGAGTTCTACCCCGACGGCGGGGCCGCGGTGCGGCTGGTCAACCAGACGTCCTACCTGTAGGGCCTCGGCCGACCGCGCTGACGGCAAGCTCGCAGCATGGACGGCGAACCGGACGACGCGCAGCGGTTTTAAGACCAGCGCTATGGCCAGACCGACCGGGTGTAATGCGGACGGGTCAACCCGCGTTTGGTCGAAGTCGCGGTGGCATGGTCATGCCTGCGGTGGCTCATGCGGCGTCGTGGAAGATCAGACCCAGGGTGTAGCGCTCGCCGGAACGAACCGTGGACACACCGTGTCGCACCGGCGCCGCTGACCAGCCGCGGGTGGACCGCACCGGCCGGTCTCGGGTGGTGAACACAAAACCGTGGCCGTGCGGTAATTGGATTGCGGTGCCGCGCGACTGTGCTCGTGGCCGCTGCTCGACCAGCAGGAACTCACCGCCGGTGTAGTCGACGGCCGGATCGCTGAGATTGATCACCACCTGAAGCGGAAATACCAAGTCGCCGTATAGGTCACGGTGCAGTGCGTTCCAGTCGCCGGGGCCGTAACGCAGCATCAGCGCGGTCGGCCGGAGCTGGCCCGCCGCGTGGCAGGTGTCCAGCCATTGGTCAAAATCGTCCGGCCAGGGCGCATCGCGGCCCAGTCGGGATGCCCAGTCGCGAGCGATCGGCAGCAACCGCGGGTAGAGCGCACGTTTGAGGTGGTCGATCGGCGCGGGGTTGGGGGTGTCGAAATACCGGTACTGTCCGGCGCCGTAGCGATGGCGCTCCATGTCGATGGTGGCGCGGAACTTCTGGTCGTCGACGTAGAGCCGGCGCAGCCGGGTCATCTCCGCTTCGGTGAGTAAGCGGGGGAGCAACGCGCCGCCGCAGCCGTCCAGGTCGGCGCGGATGGCTGCCCAGTCGCCGGCGTCGACACGTCCTGCCCAGCGGTTCTGCGGCATCAGACCCGGCGTTTCCTTTCCCAACCATTTGCACTGCCCGCTGTCGACGATAGGGTTCCGCAGGCACCGGTCACGGTCGCGTTAGGAATAACCTTGGCCGATTGCCTGCTGCATAGCTACAGGGCTGGCCACTACCTGGGATAACGGGTACCGTGATCAGCGCGGACGAGTTGGCCGGGCGGCCGCGGCCGACAAGCCGTCCGAAAGGTCGGCGAGCCGGTCGAGGAAAGTCCGGACTTCGCAGAGCAGGGTGATTGCTAACGGCAATCCGAGGTGACTCGCGGGAAAGTGCCACA
>CAZPZQ010000160.1:0-8058 GCA_964590745.1 uncultured Mycobacterium sp.
TGACTTATCAGATGTTGTTCGAGTTGCGTGACCTCGGTTTCTCCTCCGCGATCGGCATCGGTGGTGACCCGGTCATCGGCACCACCCACATCGATGCCATCGAGGCATTCGAGAAGGACCCGGCCACCAAGGTCATCGTGATGATCGGTGAGATCGGCGGAGACGCCGAGGAGCGCGCCGCGGAGTTCATCAAAGGCAACGTGTCCAAGCCGGTGGTCGGCTATGTCGCCGGCTTCACCGCCCCGGAGGGCAAAACGATGGGGCACGCTGGCGCTATCGTGTCCGGGTCTTCAGGCACCGCGGCGGCGAAGAAGGACGCCCTGGAAGCGGTCGGTGTGCAGGTGGGCAAGACGCCGTCGGCAACCGCTGCGCTGGCCCGTCAGATTTTGCAGGACCTCTAGCTGGTTTCGGCCGAACAGACACAAAAGCACCTAAATCGTCGGTGTCACAGGGGTTTTGTGACTGCTCGTGGTGAGGAGGTGACGGCATGACGATCGGCCCGCGCACGCCCGTTGTGGTGGGCGTCGGACAGTCCGCGGAGCGCATCGACGACACCGACTACCGCGGTCTGTCGCCGGTCGAGTTGGCCGCGATCGCGGCGCGGGCCGCTCTGGACGACGCCGGCGCCGACGCCGCGCTGATCGCGCCGGCCATCGATACGGTGGTAGCCACCCGGCAATTCGAAAACTCGATTCCGAACGCACCGGCGCCGTTGGGCAAATCCGACAATTTTCCGCGTTCCGTGACGCGCCGGATCGGCGCCGATCCGCCGCGTGCGGTGCTGGACAAGGTCGGCGGTCAGGGGCCGCAAGCGCTGGTCACCGAGTTCGCGGCGGCCATCTGGGCCGGCGACGCCGACGTTGTGCTGCTCTGCGGATCCGATGCGACGTCGACGACTCGACATTTCGCCGACCGCGACGACCGGCCGGACTTCACCGAGTCCGTCGGCGGCCAACTCGACGACCGCGGCTTCGGCCTGGACGAATTCGTCGACCGGTACATGGTCATCCACGGACTGACCGGTGCACCCGTGCAATACGGGCTGCTGGAGAATGCCCGCCGGGCTCGGCTGGGTGTCAGCCCGGCTGACTACCTGCAGCTGATGGGTGAACTGTTCGCGCCGTTCACCAAGGTCGCGGCGAAGAACCCGTTCTCGGCGTCGCCGGTCGAACGGTCCGTCGATGACCTGGTCACCATCAGCACCACCAACCGGATGATCTGCGACCCGTATCCGCGGCTACTGGTCGCGCGCGATCAGGTGAACCAGGGTGCGGCTGCGCTACTGATGTCGGTCGAAGCGGCATGCCGGCACGGTATTCCAGAAGAACACTGGGTGTACCTGCACGGCCATGCCGACATGCGCGAGCAACTCCTATTGGAACGCCCCGACTTGAGTTGCAGCCCGACCGCGGTGACCGCCGTGACCGAAGCGCTCGCGGTGGCCGGCATCGGCCTCGATGACGTCGCGGCTCTCGATCTTTACAGCTGCTTTCCGATTCCGGTGTTCAACATCTGCGACGCTTTCGGCTTGTCAGCCAACGACCCGCGCGGCTTGACGCTGACCGGCGGTTTGCCGTTTTTCGGCGGGGCCGGCAACAACTACTCGATGCATGCCATCGCAGAGGCCGTCGCGGCAGCGCGCCGGGACCCGGGCCGGTTCGTTCTGGTCGGCGCCAACGGCGGCATGATGAGTAAGTACTCGGTCGGTGTGTACTCCGCAGTGCCGCCAGCGCCGACCGGATGGCGGCCGGACCGCAGCCGGCAGCTTCAGGATGAGGCAGACCGGGTGCCCAGGGTCGCGGTCACCGAGCGAGCCGACGGTCCGGCATCGATTGAGACCTACAGCGTGCGTTACGACTGGCCGACCCGAACGGGCATCGTTGTCGGCCGGCTCGCAGACGGCAGCCGTTTCCTGGCCACCAGTGAAGACGATGACCTGGTCGCGCTGCTGTCTGAAGGCGAGCCCATCGGTGCGAAGATCATCGTCCGGGCACTGGATTACGGCAACCGCTGCTCACTGGGCTGATGTTCGTTCGCCGAGCACACACAAAAGTGCCCGGGAAACGGTGTTTTCGGGGGGACCTTTGCGTCTGCTCGCGGTCAGACCACAGCGCCCAGTTTGGTGGCTAGCCGCTCCACATAGCCGGCCACCTCGTCGGCGGCACGATCCGGCAAGCCGAACAGCACCTCGGTGACCCCCAGTTCGGCCCAGTGCGCCAGCTTCTCGGGCACCGGCTTGACATCCAGCGCGACGATCTGCGGTGCGCCGTCGCGTCCGGCCGCCGCCCAGATGTCCTGCAGCAGGCGCACCGGCTGGTCGATGTCGATGTCACGCGGTGTGGTGATCCACCCGTCGGCGTTGCGGGCAATCCACCGGAAGTTTTTCTCGGTGCCGCCCGCTCCGACCAACACCGGGATGTGCGGTTGCACCGGCTTGGGCCAGGCCCAGCTGGGGCCGAAGGCGACGAACTCGCCGTCGTAGGCGGCTTCTTCCTGCGTCCACAACGCCCGCATCGCCTGCAGATACTCACGCAGCATGGCGCGTCGGCGTCCCGGCGGCACACCGTGGTCGATCAGTTCGTCGGTGTTCCAGCCGAATCCGACGCCCAGGCTGACCCGACCACCGGACAGGTGATCCAGCGTCGCAATCGATTTCGCCAGCGTAATCGGGTCGTGCTCAACCGGTAACGCGACTGCGGTGGCCAGCCGGACCCGAGATGTGACCGCGCTTGCGGTACCCAGGCTGACCCACGGATCGAGGGTGCGCAGATAACGGTCGTCCGGCAGTGACCCATCCCCGGTGGCCGGATGCGCGGCCTGACGTTTCACCGGGATGTGGGTGTGCTCGGGCACGTAGAAGGTGCGGAAGCCGTGGTCGTCCGCCAGCTTGGCGGCCGCCGCCGGGGTGATACCGCGATCACTGGTGAACAACACGAGCCCGTAGTCCATGCCCGCAGATTAGAGCGTTTGCCAGCGCAGCGGGCAACTGCGGGTCGGGATCAGAATGTGCGCTAGCGTGGGTGGTCGGATCGCGCCGCCATGCCCGATAGCACAGGAGGAGCCATGACCTACTCGCCCGGATATCAGCCTCCGCGACCGGCGGGCTCCTACGGGGGGTCGACGCCGTCATTCGCCAGGGCCCCGGACAACGCCAGCAAGTTACCGCTGTACTTGCAGATTGCCGTGGTGGCCCTGGGTCTGGCGACGTACCTGGCCAGCTTCGGGCCGATGTTGACGGCCAACGAGGGCGGGCTGGGCGCGCCGGCCGGGCGCGCCGGTCTGGTCGTTCCGTTGGCTGTGCTGGCGGCCCTGTTGGCGGCGGTGAGCCTGCTGCCCAAGGCGAAGAACTACACGGCGATCGTCGCGGTGCTGGCGGTGCTCGGGGCGCTGGTGGCGATCGCCCGAACGATCACCAGGGGCGATGTCTATTCGGTGGGCTGGGCGCTGTGGCTGGTGCTGATCCTCACCATCCTGCAGGCAATCGCGGCGGTGGCGGTGCTGCTCTTGGATGCCGGCGTCGTCACTGCGCCAGCTGCCCGGGCTAAGTACGACCCGTACGCGCAGTACGGGCTGCCACCCGGCAGCGGTTACTCGGGCGGTGGCTACTACGGCCAGCCCGGCCAGCCGTTCGGCCACCACGCCCGCGGTCATCACCAACCCGGAGTGCCGCAGCCCGGTTACCCCTCGTACGGTGGTTACTCGTCCGCGCCGTCAACCGGGGGATTCACTGCACCGTCGATGCCGTCGTCCGGCGCCTTCGGCAGCGGGGCACAACCTGCTGAGTCGCAGGGCCCGGCGACCCCGCCAACCGGGTTTCCCAGCTTCGGCCAACCGTCGACCAGTGGCTCCGCCGCGACGAGTACCGGCCAAGGTATCGGCTCGACTGGCTCTGAGCCGGGCCAGCAGTCGCAAGGCGGGCAGAACTCCGAGTCGTCGTCTTCCGCCCCCTCAGGGCCGACGCAGCCGTAACCGGGCGCACGCGCAGTTCCGCGTGTACCAGCTATGACGCCGGTGGAGCACAGTCGAGGAGCGGGCGCAGGGTCAGCACGCGACTTGGTGCGGGTGGCGTTCGGGCCTGCCGTGCTGGCGCTGGTCATCATCGCCGCCGTTACCTTGCTGCAACTGCTGATTGCCAACAGCGACATGACCGGAGCGCTGGGCGCCATCGCCAGCATGTGGCTGGGCGTGCATCAGGTGCCGATCTCGATCGGCGGCCGAGAATTGGGCGTGCTGCCGCTGCTTCCGGTGTTACTGATGGTCGCCGGGACAGCACGCACCACCGCGCAGGCCACCGTGAGCAGTACGTCCTGGTTTGTCATCCGGTGGGTCGCGGCGTCGGCGGTGGGCGGACCACTGCTGATCGCGGCGATCTCGCTGGCGATCATCCACGATGCGGCATCGGTGATCAGCGAGTTGCAGACACCCAGCGCGTTACGCGCGTTCGCCAATGTGCTGGTGGTGCACTCCATCGGGGCGGCGATCGGGGTGGGTTCGCGGGCGGGCCGGCGGCTGCTGTCGACGACGGCACTGTCCGGCTGGCTTCCGGACGCGCTGCGAGCCGCCGCCGGAGGCGTGTTGGCGTTGGTCGGCCTGTCCGGGGCGGTGACGGCGGGATCGCTGGTGGTGCACTGGGCGACCATGCATGACCTCTACGCCATAACCGACTCGGTGTTCGGGCAGTTCAGCCTCACCGTGCTGTCGATGCTGTATATACCGAACGTCATCGTCGGTACGGCGGCGGTGGCGGTGGGATCCAGTGCCCACCTGGGCGTTGCCACGTTCAGTTCATTCACCGTCTTCGGTGGAGACATCCCGGCACTGCCGATCCTGGCCGCGGCACCCACTCCGCCGCTGGGACCGGTGTGGGCGGCGTTACTGATCATCGGCGCCGCATCCGGCGTAGCGCTTGGTCAGCAGTGTGCCCGACGTCCGTTGCCGCCGCTCCCGGCACTGGCGAAGCTACTGGCCGCGGCGCTGATCGCTGCGCTGGCGATGGCTCTGCTGGGTTTTGCCGCCGGGGGGCGGCTGGGCAACTTCGGCGACGTCGGCGTGGACCAGTCCACGTTCGCACCGGCGGTCTTCTTCTGGTTCGCCGGCGTCGGCGCGGTGACGGTCGCGATGACCGGCGGCATCAAACGCCGACCGCCACGTCCGCAGCCGGTGGCACCGCCGGTGGATGCCGGCCCGATGGGCGGTCCGGAACCGATCCCGGAAGCGGTCGAGTCGACCGAATCGATCGAGCCGGGCGTCATAGCAAAGCCGGCACCACCCGAGCCGGTCGTCGCGGGCGAGCCGGCCGAAGACCCGGAAGACGAGATGTTCACCGACGACGATATGCCCCCCGCCGGCAATGGTGACGCCCCGCGGCTGGAGGACGGGGGCTAGCACTGCAACGGCGCCGCGAGTCTCTGCCCCCGCGGCAGCGCGGTAGCACTACGCTCATGGCGTGCAACCGATCCGTGTGCCCCCCAGCGCGCCGGCTCGGTTGCTGGTTTTGGCTTCGGGAACCGGGTCGCTGCTTCAGTCATTGCTGGATGCCGCCGCTGGAGACTACCCCGCGCGGGTGGTCGCCGTCGGCACCGACCGCGACTGTCGAGCCGGACAAATCGCCGCCGGCGCAGCGCTTCCGGTGTTCACCGTGCGGCTGGCCGACTACCCGGACCGGGCATCCTGGGACGTTGCCCTGACCGAGGCCGCCGCATCGCATTCGCCGGATCTCATCGTGTCCGCCGGCTTCATGAAACTGCTTGGCCCGCAGTTCCTGTCTCGGTTTCTCGGCCGGATCGTCAACACCCACCCGGCTCTGCTGCCGGCTTTCCCCGGTACCCAAGCGGTAGCTGACGCACTCGCCCACGGAGTGAAGGTCTCCGGCTGCACCGTGCACTTGGTGGACGCCGGTATCGACACCGGGCCGATCCTGGCCCAACGGCCGGTCGAGGTGCTCGACAGTGACACCGAAGAGATTTTGCACGAACGCATCAAAGTCGCGGAACGACAACTTCTGGTGGATGTACTGGCCGGGCTGGCGACCCGCGGCGTCACCTGGACCGGACGAAAGGCGAGCATAGGATGAGCACCGAGGACGAGCGGGAGCTTTGCCGAAGGCCGATACGCCGGGCATTGATCAGCGTCTACGACAAGACCGGACTGGTGGATCTGGCCAGCGGCCTGCAGGCCGCCGGGATCGACATCATCTCGACCGGCTCTACCGCCAAAGCCATTGCTGCAAACGGTATTCCAGTGACCAGCGTGGAACACGTGACGGGTTTTCCGGAGGTGCTAGACGGCCGAGTCAAGACGCTGCATCCGAAGGTGCACGCCGGGTTGCTCGCCGACATGCGCAAGCCCGAACATGTCGCGGCGCTCGAAGAACTGGGTATCGAGGCGTTCGAACTGGTGGTGGTCAACCTCTACCCGTTCAGTGAAACCGTCGAGTCCGGTGCCGTCATCGATGAGTGCGTCGAACAGATCGACATCGGCGGCCCGTCCATGATTCGGGCAGCGGCAAAAAACCACCCCAGCGTTGCAGTGGTAGTCGATCCGCTGCGATACGACTGGGTGCTGGCCGCAGTCGCCGCCGGGGGATTCACGCTGGCCGAGCGGAAGCAGTTGGCGACATTCGCGTTTCGGCACACCGCCGAGTATGACATCGCGGTTGCCGGCTGGATGACGGCCACTTTGGCTCCCGAGCAACCGCGCCAGCCGCTGCCGGAGTGGCTGGGCCGGACATATCACCGTTCGGCGCAGCTGCGTTACGGCGAGAATCCGCACCAGCAGGCAGCGCTGTACAACGATGCGGGAGCCTGGCCGGGACTGGCTCAAGCCGATCAACTTCACGGAAAGGAGATGTCCTACAACAACTTCACCGATGCGGACGCGGCTTGGCGGGCGGCCTTCGACCATCCGCAGACCTGTGTGGCGATCATCAAGCACGCCAACCCCTGCGGTATCGCTGTGTCATCGGTCTCGGTCGCCGATGCGCACCGCAAGGCACACGAGTGCGACCCGCTCAGCGCGTTCGGTGGGGTGATCGCCACCAACGCCGAAGTCAGCGTGGAGATGGCGGAGTACGTGAGCACAATCTTCACCGAAGTCATCGTCGCACCTGGTTACGCGCCCGGCGCCGTCGACGTGCTGGCCCGCAAGAAAAACATTCGGGTGCTGGTGGCGCCCGAGCCGCTGCGCGGTGGCCTCGACCTGCGCCAGCTCAGCGGCGGACTGCTGCTGCAGCAACGCGACCAACTCGACGCACCGGGCGACGATCCGGCCAACTGGGTTTTGGCCAGCGGCTCGGCGGTGGGCTCGGCGACGTTGGCCGACCTGGCATTCGCCTGGCGAACCTGCCGAGCGGTCAAGTCGAACGCGATTGTCATCGCCGCGGACGGCGCCACCGTGGGCATCGGCATGGGGCAGGTTAATCGGGTCGATGCGGCGCGGCTTGCGGTGGAACGCGGGGGCGCGAGGGTGCGCGGGGCGGTGGCGGCCTCCGATGCGTTCTTCCCGTTCCCGGACGGGCTGCAGACGCTGACCGCCGCGGGGGTGGCTGCGATTGTGCATCCGGGCGGCTCGATCCGCGATGACGAGGTGACCGCGGCGGCCGCGGCGGCCGGGGTACCGCTGTACCTGACCGGCGCCCGCCATTTCGCGCACTGAAGAGTGGGGTCGTCGGACCGAACAGCTTGGCAACGAGCTGCATGTTAGCTGTGTGTGCTAACCGGACCTAGGTGTGTGAAAGCCGTTGCGTTGTAGCCGCTATCGCGGCATAGTGAGTAAACCCGGGAGCCGCAGCCGAAGCCGACGACTCGGTTACACCAACTCGACGGGTCGCGGCCGCGGTCCGTGATGCGGAGGGTCAACTCAGATGGCTCGTCATCGCAACAGCAAAGTGAACCGTCAAACAGGTAAGGCGCGGGCGCACAAGCGGTTTCGTGCGGTCGGCGCCAGCACGGGCCGTCGGGGCGTTTTTGGCTTTCGGCCTGACGCCAATGACCACCGCACCGTCGGCGCGGGCCGACGCTGTCGACGAGGTAATCGAGCAGATCCTGGCCCGATTCGCCG
>CAZPZQ010000161.1:0-8007 GCA_964590745.1 uncultured Mycobacterium sp.
AATCATCGAGTTGATCACCCGGCTGATCGACGCCGGTCACGCCTATACCGGGGGCGGCGATGTCTACTTCGATGTACTCAGCTACCCCGAATACGGTCGGCTGTCCGGCCACAAGATCGACGACGTTCATCAAGGCGAGGGAGTTGCCACCGGAAAGCGCGACCAACGTGATTTCACGCTCTGGAAGGGCGCCAAACCCGGTGAGCCCAGCTGGCCGACGCCGTGGGGGCGGGGCCGTCCCGGCTGGCACATCGAGTGCTCGGCGATGGCCCGCACCTACCTGGGTGCCGAATTCGATATTCACTGCGGCGGAATGGATCTGGTCTTCCCGCACCATGAGAACGAAATCGCGCAGAGCCGCGCCGCCGGCGACGGGTTCGCCAACTACTGGCTGCACAACGGCTGGGTCACCCTCGGCGGCGAGAAGATGAGCAAATCGTTGGGCAACGTGTTGTCCATGTCGGCGGTGTTGCAACGGGTTCGGCCAGCCGAGCTGCGCTACTACCTGGGCAGTGCGCATTATCGTTCGATGCTGGAATTCTCCGAGGCGGCGCTACAGGACGCGGTCAACGCCTACGTGGGCATCGAAGACTTCCTGCATCGGGTCCGCAACCGGGCCGGCGGGGTCGCTCCCAGTTGCTGGACCGCACGTTTCGCTGCGGCGCTCGACGACGACCTGTCGGTGCCGATCGCGCTGGCCGAGGTGCACCGCGCCCGCGCGGAAGGCAACCGGGCACTCGATGCCGGCGATGACCAGGCGGCCATGGCCCAAGCCGGCGCAATCCGGGCGATGATGGGCATTCTGGGCTGTGACCCGCTTGACGAACGCTGGGAGTCCCAGGACGAAGCTTCCGCCGCGATGAAGGCCGTCGACGTACTGGTCCGGGCTGAGTTGCAACGGCGGGAGGCGGCACGCGCCCAACGAGATTGGGCGCTGGCCGACGAGATCCGTGATCGCCTCAAGGACGCCGGCATCGATGTCACCGACACTGGGGAGGGTCCACGCTGGTCGCTGACGGTTGACGGGCCCGACTAGATGGCCGGTAACTCACGCCGGCGCGGCGCGGTTCGCAAGCCCGGCACCAAGAAGGGGCCGACGGTCGGATCGGGCGGCCAACGACGTCGTGCGCTGAAGGGGCGCGGCGCTACCCCGCCCGCGCACCTGCGCCGGTACCACCCAGCGGCTAAACGGGCGGCCAAGCAAAGCGCACGTCGACCGACCAAGCGAACCGACGAGGCCCAACTGGTGCTTGGGCGCAATCCGGTACTGGAATGCCTGCGCGCCGGAGTTCCAGCCACTGCGCTATATGTCGTTCTCGGTGCCGAAGCCGACGAGCGGCTCACCGAATCTGTTGCACGGGCGGCTGACTCGGGTATCGCCATCCTTGAAGTCCCGCGCGCCGACCTGGATCGGCTGAGCACCGGCGGGTTGCATCAGGGCATCGCCCTGCAGGTGCCGCCGTACACTTATGCCCACCCCGACGATTTGCTCGCCGCCGCTGAAGAGGACTCCAAACCAGCGCTGCTGGCCGCGCTGGACAATATCTCCGATCCGCGAAACCTCGGCGCGATCGTGCGATCGGTGGCGGCATTTGGTGGTCACGGGGTGCTCATCCCGCAGCGGCGGACCGCGTCTGTCACAGCGGTGGCGTGGCGAACCAGCGCCGGCGCAGCGGCGCGGATTCCGGTGGCCCGCGCCGCCAATCTCACAAGAACGCTCAAGGCGTGGGCCGATCGCGGCCTGCAGGTGGTGGGTTTGGACGCCGACGGCGACACTTCGATCGACGAGTTCGACGGCACCGGCCCGCTAGTGCTCGTCGTCGGTTCGGAGGGCAAGGGCCTGTCCCGATTGGTGCGGCAGAACTGTGACGCGGTGGTGTCCATCCCGATGGCCGGACCCACCGAGTCGCTGAACGCATCTGTTGCCGCGGGCGTGGTTCTTGCCGAGATCGCCCGACAACGCCGGTGACTTTCCCCGGCGAGCAGTCGCGCGAGTACCCCAAAACCCGAGTATTTACGGTCTTTTGTGTCTGCTCGGCGGTGGTTGCAGCCGTCACGGTTAGCGCACCGGCCACAGCGCAGGCCCCCACCTTCGATGTGCAGGCACATCGGGGCGGCAACAGTGGAGCGGCTGAGGGGTCGCTGCGAGCATTCGCCACGTCGCTTGAGATCGGCGTCAGCACCCTGGAACTCGACATCGGCATCACCCGGGATGCTCAGCCGCTGGTCTGGCACGACACGACGATCGACGCCCGGAGATGCGCCGACACCGGGCCGGCCTTCGCGGCCGATCCGCAGTACCCGTACGTAGGGAAGCTGGTGCGCGACCTTACGTTGGCTCAGCTCGACACGCTCGACTGCGGCGAGCCCATCGCGACGCTGCCGGAAGTCTTCGCACTCGCCGATTCATACCGCGCCGACGTGCGCTACAACATCGAAACGAAGGTTGATGCCGCACAGCCTGATGTGTCGGCCGATCCGCAAGAATTCATTGACGTGGTCTTGACCGCGGTGCGCGCCGCGGATAAGACCGACTCGGTCGCAATCCAGAGCTTTGACTGGCGGGTATTGCCGATGGTGCGTCGTGTCGAGCCGTCGATTCCGGTGATTGCGCTGTGGGACCGGCACTCCCGATCCGCCGCCGATCCCGACCCGCTCGACGCGGCGCTGGCTGCCGGGGCCACCGCCGTCTCCCCGGAGTACTCGATGGTGGATCGGGAACTCGTCGAGCGGGCGCACACCATGGGCCTGATGGTGATCACCTGGACGGTCAATGATGCGGCGGCCATGCGACAACAAATCGCCCTCGGCGTTGACGGCATCATCACTGATTATCCGGCGATGCTGCGCGCTGTGCTGTTCGAACTGGGTATGCCGTTACCGCCGGCGTATCACCGCGAGGACCACGGATCTTCACGGTGCCAGACCCTCGGCATGTGCAGGGTAACCCCGTCCGCCCGGGCTAACTCGCCCAGCGTGCGGATCGAAACGTCCAAGTCGTCAGTGGCGTACGGCAGCGCTCGCAATGGTTTGGACAGTGGGCGAAAGAAGTCGTCCCAGTGGATCAGCACGACGGTCTTCGCTCCAACCGCGCGTACCGTTTCAGACCAGTAGTCCACCAGGTAGTCGCGGGGCTGCAGGCCCAGTTGGCCGACACCGAGGTAGGCGACTTCGGCGCGGTAGCCGGCCAGCGCGTCCGGCCGAAAACCTGCGCTGCCCTGGATCAACAGTTGCCGGCCTGACGGCCGGTGGCGCACCAGCACCGACCACGCCTCGCCGCACCGGTAGGCCGACGCGCGCACCGGCGGTTTGACCGGCGCGCTGATCACGCCGGGGAACCGGTCCGGCGGGCAGTGTCGTGACTCGACCAGGGTGACGTCGTAGCTGCCCAGCGCCACTGCCTGATCGGGGACGGCGACAACCAGCTGTTTCTCTGAAAGTCCGTGTCCGCGACCGACGTTGGCGGCCGATTGGCCGCCGACCAGTGCCGCCCCGGTGCGTTCTGCGACTACCGCGGAGTCCAGGGCGTGGTCGATATGGGTGTGTACGGCGATAATCGCCGCCAGCTGTCGAACTTTGGCGCGAGACAGACAACCGTCGATGCGGGCCGGTGCGGGGGCGACCTTCCGCAACGCCACCCGCGGCAGGCTCGGTCGGGAAAAGTAGCCGTCCGTCATCAGCGCCGACGACCCGTCATCGATCAGCAGTGTCGACACCCCGAGCCAACTCACCGAAAGCACCGCGCCGGGCACCGCTCCCGGCACCGTGAAGAGCCCGGCGTAGCGGGTGAGATCGGGGCGCCCGAGTTTGAGTCGCATCAGAGGGAGCGCGCCGCTCAGACCTTCGGATGGCCCTCTTCGCCGATCAGCAACCGCACCGCCAGGTCGATTCGGGTGCTGAAATCGGTTGCCGACAGCCGCCGGGTGAGCCAGGCGAGCAGGTTGGACAACCACACGTCGGAGATGACCCGGGAGATCTGGTACTGCTCTTCGGTCGGTTCGCCGTCGCTCATCGCCCGGGCGAACATGGAGTCGATGAGTTTTTGCACGTGGTCGACCTCACCGGCAGCCGATGCGTCAGCAAAGACATAAGCCCGTGTCATCGCTTCGGTCAGCAGGGGATTACGCTGCATGGCCCGATTGAGCTTGCTCACCATGAGGTTCAGTCGCTGATACCGGGTGCCCTCGGTAAACGCCGACGGCTCGGTCTTGGCGTCGATACGTTCGATCTCCCGGGCCAGCGCCGACACCAGGAGGTGAACTTTGGACGGGAAATACCGGTAGAGCGTGCCGACCGCCACGTCGGCGCGGTCGGCCACTGCACGCATCTGGACTGCCTCGTAGCCACCTTTCGACGCGATGGCCATGGTGGCATCCAAGATGCGTTTACGACGCTCTCGCTGCGCTTCGGAGCCGAGTTTGGAATCGGTCAGCACTGCCACGTTCATAGCCTCGCGGGGCTTAGGGTGGAACCGGCCCGCCGAGTCGGCGGGCGACGGCGATGGCGATGACACTGGGCGGGCCGCTCCTTCTGCTGGCTTACTCGCCAGTAACGATACGCATGCCGTGTGTGAATTTCCCACCTCCGGTACCGTCCGGACACCGATGTGCTGCTGTAACCGTGGTCGACTTGACGCTCGATCGCTGGCACTATTAGAACACGTTCTAGTAAGAAGACTGCCATCGCACGTGCAACCACGAGGATAGGAAGGGGCGCGGGTGGCGCAGACATGAGCCAGACCAGCACCGACGAACAAATCGCCGCCCGGGAGCTGGTGCGGGACTGGGCCGCGACCGCCGGCACGATCGCTGCGATCCGCGACGTGGAACAGGGCAAGCCCGATGCGTGGCGCCCGGTGTTCGCCAGGCTGGCCGAGCTGGGCCTGTTCGGAGTCGCCGTGCCGGAGGACTGCGGCGGAGCCGGTGGCCATGTCGAGGACCTGTGCGCGATGGTCGACGAAGCAGCCCGGGCCCTGGTGCCTGGCCCGGTCGCGACCACGGCGCTGGCCACATTGGTGGTAGCCGACCCGAAGCTGCGGTCCGCGTTGGCAACCGGTGGCCGAGTAGCCGGAGCGGCGATCGACGCCGAGGTGCGGTTCGACGCCACCACCGAGACGGCGTCGGGCGTGGTGCCCCGCGCGCTGGGCGTCACCGGCGACGCCGTCCTGCTGGTGCCGGCCGCCGGAGAGTGGTTGCTGGTGGACCTGGCTGAGCAGGCCGGCGCTGTGCGGGTGGAGCCGCTTCCGGCGACCGATTTCTCCCGGCCGCTGACGCGGGTGGAACTGACCTCAGCATCGGCGGTGCCGATCGGGGTGGGCGATCGAGTCGAAAACTTCGCCGCCACGCTGCTTTCCGCTGAGGCTGCCGGGGTCTCCCGATGGGCGCTGGACACCGCGGTCGGCTACGCCAAGGTGCGCGAGCAATTCGGTAAACCGATCGGCAGCTTCCAGGCGGTCAAGCATCTGTGCGCCGAGATGCTCTGCCGGGCCGAAGAAGCCGCGGTGGCCGCCGGCGATGCAGCGGCCGCCGCTGCTGATGCCGACCTCGATGATCGACAGCTTGCCCTGGCCGCCGCCGTCGCGGCGGCCACCTGCATCGAGGCGGCCAAGGCTAACACCAAGGACTGCATCCAGGTGCTCGGTGGCATCGGCATCACCTGGGAACACGACGCGCACCTGTATCTGCGCCGGGCCTACGGCATCGGCCAATTCCTGGGCGGATCGGAGCGCTGGCTGCGCCGTACCGTCGCACTGACGCAAACCGGGGTGCGACGCAGTCTTGATGTCGATTTAAGTTCGGTCGGCGGCCTGCGCTCCGAGATCGCCGCCACCGTCGCCGCGATCGCCGAACTGCCGCAGCAACAGCAACAGGTGGCGCTGGCCGAGGCTGGACTGCTGGCACCGCACTGGCCGGCGCCCTACGGCCGCGCGGCGAGCCCGGCCGAACAACTGTTGATCGACCAGGAATTGGCCGCCGCCGGCGTGCAGCGCCCCGATCTGGTGGTCGGCTGGTGGGCGGCGCCGACCATCCTCGAACACGGAACAGCGCAGCAGATCGAACGGTTCGTTCCGGCCACCCTGCGCGGCGACGTCTTCTGGTGTCAGTTGTTCTCCGAACCGGGAGCCGGCTCGGATCTGGCGTCGCTGCGCACCAAGGCGGTGCGTGCCGACGGAGGGTGGCGGCTGACCGGGCAGAAGGTGTGGACATCACGGGCACACGATTCGCAGTGGGGGGTCTGCCTGGCGCGCACCGACCCGGACGCTCCGAAACACAAAGGCATCACCTATTTCCTGGTTGACATGGCCGCGCCCGGGATTCTGATCCGGCCACTGCGCGAAATCACCGGTGATGCGCTGTTCAACGAGGTCTTCCTGGACGACGTGTTCGTGCCCGACGACATGGTGGTGGGCGAGGTCAACGATGGTTGGCGGCTGGCCCGCACCACCCTGGCCAGCGAACGGGTCGCGATAGCGGGTGGCACCGCACTGGGCAACCCGATGGAGGAGTTGCTGGATACGGTCAGCGGCCGGCAAATCGACACCGCGCAGCAGGATCGACTAGCCGGGTTGATTATCGCGGCGCAGGTCGGGGCGCTGCTGGACCAGCGCATCGCACAGTTGGCGGTCGGCGGCCGGGATCGCGGTGCCGAGGCGTCGGTGCGCAAGCTGATCGGGGTGCGCTACCGGCAACGGCTGGCTGAGTGCCGAATGGAGGTCACCGAAGACGCCGGCGCGGTCGACGGTGCTCGCGTGTACGACTTCCTCAACACCCGCTGCCTATCCATTGCCGGTGGTACCGAACAGATCCTGTTAAACCTGGCCGCTGAGCGGTTACTCGGTCTGCCGCGGGAGTAGCATGCCGGTGTCGAAATATCCGTGTTACATTCGGATTAGTGGATGATTTGAACCACCGAAGCGCATATATAAGGAACGCGAAACGAGCGCATTAGCGCGTCGGGCGGCAGCGCTGCCGCCAGCAGCGGACGCCACCGGTTTGCCGGGACACACCCCGGCCGCCGAGCGCCGCTGGCTAGGTGACAGCCCGTCACCCGGTTTGACCCGGCCAGGGATGTGGTGAAGTGGTAAGCCGCAAAAGCGGGCGCCGATGGGTGAGAAACCGTGACGCGCTGAGGGAGGCTGCCTATGCGCACGGCTGGCGGCGCCAGGTCACCAGCCGCTCCGACCGGTTGGTGTTCATCAGCTTCGTCCGGGACGGGGTGGTGTTTGAGGCGACCATGGTGGCTGACAAGGTCACCAACATACGGCGTCGTGATCACAGCTTCAGCGAGGAGGCGCGCGGAGCCGACTACAGTGCCGACCAACTGATGACTATGGCGTTGAGTTGGCTCCGTGCGGAGAGAACGGCAACGGACAGCCGGGATGACAAAGGTTCACGGTTACGCAGTGCGCCGGAGGGCGACCCCGGCGCACCGGCCAATGCCTGAGCCGACGCCCTCTTCCGGCGTGCGTGCCCGGTCAGTGGAGTCCGCCGGGTCAGCCGAACAACCCGGAACCAGCCGCTGAACCGGCTCGGCGATCACTCGTCGTAGGTCACTTGCACCGAATCGGTCTCCGGGTGGGATTGGCAAGCCAAGATCAGGCCCTCATCGAGATCCTGCTGTTCCAGCACGTCGTTGACTTCCATGCTGACCTGGCCCTTTTTCAGCACACAGGCACAGGCTCCGCAGTGGCCCTCCCGGCAGGAGAACGGCGCGTCGAGCCCCTGGTCCAGCAGCAAGTCGAGCAGCTTGACGTGCCGCGGCCACCGCAACAGGTGCGTCTCGCCGTCCAGTTGCACTGTCACGTTGGCCGGCGACTGGTCGCTGTCCGGGCGATCCTCGATCTTGACCGCGGCGAACGGATCGGTGTCCAGCGACTTGAACACCTCGAGGTGAACCCGCCGCTCCGGAACCTTCAGGGATTCCAGGGCGTCCCGGGCGGCCTGCATGAACGGCCCCGGCCCGCAGATGAACACATCGTGACCGGTGTACGGCGCAGCCAACCGGGCC
>CAZPZQ010000162.1:0-7973 GCA_964590745.1 uncultured Mycobacterium sp.
CCATCGACTCGACAACCTGGCCGGCCATCTTCAGCTCGGCTGGCTTAATGTCAACTTTTTTGTCCAGCACCGGGAAGTCGGGATCGCGAATCTCGTCCGGCCACAGCAGGGTGTGAATCACCATCACATCGCGCTTACTGAAGTCCTTGACCCGCAAAGCCGCCAGTCGAGTCTTGTTGCGTAATGCGAAGTGCACGATGGCGACCCGGTCCGTCTCCGCGAGCGTCTTGGCCAACAGCACATAAGACTTGGTTGACTTGGTGCCGGGCTCGAGAAAGTAACTGCGGTCATACAACATCGGGTCGAGATCACTAGCCGGAACGAACTCCAGCACCTCGATCTCGTGGTCCCGCTCTTCGGGCAGGGTGGCGATGTCGTCATCGGTGACTACCACCATCTGCCCGTCGTCGGACTCGTAAGCCCTGGCGATGTCGGCGTAGTCGACCACTTCGCCGCATACCTCGCATACCCGTCGGTAGCGGATCCGGCCGTTGTCCTTGGCGTGCACCTGCCGGAACTTGATGTCGTGGTCCTCGGTGGCGCTGTACACCTTGACCGGGACGTTGACCAGGCCGAATGCGATCGAGCCTTTCCAGATGGAACGCATAAGCTCAGTATGCCCGCCGTGGCGAGGGGTTAACCGTCGTTGCTCTCGGGTCGCCGCGACGTCAGAAGGACGGCTTCCATGCGCTCACCGCCCAGATCACGATGATGTCGAGGGCGATCACGATGATCGCCCATACCGGGTAGTGGGGCAACCACAAAAACATACCGACGATCGACACCGAGGCCATCACAATGGCGGCTACCCGGGCCCACACCTTGCCCCAGAAAAGACCGAAAGCGACTGCCGCGAGTAAGATTCCCAATGCGATGAGGATCCAGCCCCACACCGTGGTGTTGAACGCGTAAACGTAATCCGCGCCGCCTTGGCCGACAACGAGCAAAGCGTCGGCGCCCAGCGCCGAGATACCCTGCAAGATGGTCAGCAGTGCCGACGTCAAGATCAGCGCAGCGGCGGCGAATGTTGCGCTGCCGGCCGCCACCTGTCGTGCCGGCCGGTGCTCCGGCGGTGGTGTGGTGGTCATCGATGTCTCCTGGTCTGTCGTCCGAGTGCACCAAGGCTACTGAGCGGGGGTATCAATCAGGGGCGACGGCTGGCACCGGAATGGTTGCTACATCAGCACGGCCGGGTAACAGCGTGATCGCCAGAGTTTGGCGACGTAGGTTGGCAGCATGAGTTCGAAGGCAACGGCGTCCCGGGTGAAGTTGACCAACGCCGACAAGGTGCTGTACCCGGCGACGGGAACCACCAAGGGCGATGTCTTCGACTACTACACCAACATCGCCGAGGTGATGTTGCCGCATATCGCCGGACGTGCGGTAACCCGCAAACGTTGGCCTAACGGAGTGGACGAGGAGTCGTTCTTCGAAAAACAACTCGCATCGTCGGCCCCGGATTGGCTCACCCGGGCGGCTGTCGAGCATCGATCCGGCACAACGACCTATCCGATCATCGACAGCGCCACGGCGCTGGCCTGGATCGCTCAGCAGGCCGCGTTGGAGGTGCACGTGCCGCAGTGGCGGTTCGTCGCCGAATGGACACGTGCGGGCGAAGTATTAAAGCCCGGGCCGGCAACCCGTTTGGTGTTCGACCTGGACCCAGGCGAAGGCGTGACAATGATGAAACTTATTGAGGTGGCGCGCGCCATCCGGGATCTGCTTGCCGATGTCGGCCTGGCGACATTCCCGGTCACCAGCGGCAGCAAGGGATTGCACCTGTACGCGCCGCTGGACCGTCCGGTCAGCAGCCAGGGCGCGATGGTGCTGGCCAAACGTGTCGCACAGCAACTGCAGAGCTCGATGCCGAAGCTGGTGACCGCGACCATGACCAAGAGCTTGCGAGCCGGCAAAGTGTTCGTGGACTGGAGCCAGAACAACGCATCGAAGACCACGATCGCCCCGTATTCGCTGCGGGGGCGTGATCATCCGACGGTCGCCGCGCCGCGTTCTTGGGAGGAGTTCGACGACCCGAAGATCCGCCAGTTGCGCTACGACGAGGTGCTGGCCCGCGTCGCTCGTGGCGGTGACCCGCTGGCGCCGCTGGATCCGCCGGTGCGCGCACCGGATCGGCTGGCCCAATACCGCGGCAGACGGGATCCGTCGAAGACACCCGAACCGGTGCCCAGCGCCGAACCGGCTGGTCGACACGGCAATACCTTCGTCATCCAGGAGCATCACGCTCGCCGGTTGCACTACGACTTCCGGCTGGAACGTGACGGTGTGCTGGTGAGCTGGGCGGTGCCGAAGAACCTGCCTGACACACCCTCGGTCAACCATCTTGCAGTGCGCACCGAGGACCATCCGCTCGAGTACGGCACCTTCGAGGGAACGATCCCCAAAGGGGAGTACGGCGCCGGCACGGTGACCATCTGGGATTCCGGCACCTATGAGGCCGAGAAGTTCCGTGACTCGAGCGACGACGGAGAAGTCATCGTCACGCTGCACGGAGACCGGGTGTCCGGACGCTACGCGTTGATCCAGACCAGAGGTGACCAGTGGCTGGCACACCGGATGAAAGACCAGCGGGTGTTCGAGTTCGATGAACTGTTTCCGATGCTCGCCACTCACGGCGTGGTGACTGAAATGCGGCCGGAAACATGGGCGTTCGACGGTAAATGGGACGGTTACCGGCTGCTGGTCGACGCCGACCGCGGTTCGGTGCGGCTGCGGTCGCGAAGCGGCCGCGACGTCACCGGTGAATTCCCGCAGTTGCGGTTCCTCGCCGAGAGCTTGGCCGACCACCATGTCGTCCTCGACGGTGAGGTCGTCGCACCGGATCGCGCCGGCGTACCGAGTTTCGCCGAGCTGCAGCAGCGAAACCGAGCCAGCCACATCGAATTCTGGGCATTCGACCTGCTCTACCTCGACGGCCGTTCGCTGCTGCGGGCCAGTTATCGCGACCGTCGACAGCTGCTCGAAGTCCTGGCCAAGGGAAGTGATCTTGTCGTCAAAGACCTGCTTGACGGCGACGGTGCCGAGGCGCTGCGATACTCCCGTGAGATCGGTTGGGAGGGCGTGGTCGCCAAGAAGTGGCGTTCCGCCTATCAGGTGGGCCGCCGGTCACCATTGTGGATCAAGCACAAGCACTGGAAGACCCAGGAAGTGGTGATCGGTGGCTGGCGGGCCGGCGACGGGCGGCGCAGCGGCGGTATCGGCTCGCTGCTGGTCGGCATTCCGGGCGACGCCGGCTTGCAATACGCCGGACGGGTGGGCAGCGGGTTCACCGAACGCGACCTCACCCGGCTGAAAAAGACCTTGACGCCGTTGCGCACCACGGAGCTCCCGTTCAATGCACCGCTTCCCCGGCAAGACGCCAAAGGTGCGACATACGTGCGGCCGACACTTGTCGGCGAAGTGCGTTACAGCGAGTGGACGACGGATGGGCGGCTGCGGCAGCCGAGTTGGCGTGGACTGCGCCCGGATAAGACGCCCGATGAGGTGATCTGTGAGGAGTGACTCGTCATGCGCTGGGTGACCTATCGGAGCGAGGACGGCCCTCGTGTCGGAGTGTTGTCCGGTGAGCTGATCCACGCGGCGGCGCCCGGTGTGGCGCTGCTGGACTTGATCCAACGCGGCGCCGACGGTTTGCACGCGGCCGGAGAGCGGGCATTGCGGTCGCCGTCGACGGTGGCAGCTCTCAATGAGGTCACCCTGTTGGCGCCGATTCCGCGTCCGCCGTCGATTCGCGACTGCCTGTGCTTTCTGCAGCACATGCGTAATTGTCTGGTCGCCGCTGGCCGCAGCCCGGAGCTCAACGACACCTGGTATCGAATACCCGCGTTCTACTTCGCCTGCCCAGCAACAGTTCTCGGACCCTACCAGGATGCTCCGATGGCACCCGGCAGCGCATGGCAGGATTTCGAACTCGAGGTCGCCGCCGTGATCGGAACCGCAGGTGCGAACCTGTCGGTCCAGGATGCCGAACGAGCCATCATCGGCTACACCATCTTCAACGACTGGTCCGCGCGTGATCTGCAGCAGCTGGAGGGCCAGCTGGCGATCGGTCAGGCCAAGGGGAAGGACAGCGGGGTCACGCTCGGGCCGTACCTGGTCACTCCGGATGAGCTCGAACCCTACCGGCGGGACGGCAAGCTGAGCTTGCACGCAACCGCACTGGTCAACGACATGATGGTGGGTACCGGCTCGACCGAGGCAATGGACTGGAGTTTCGGCGAGGTGATCAGCTACGCCTCACGCGGAGTGCGACTCGTCCCCGGTGATGTTTTCGGCTCCGGCACGGTACCCACCTGCACACTGGTCGAGCACCTCGACCCAGCCGCGCCGCAGTCCTTCCCCGGCTGGCTGCACGACGGGGATGTGGTGACCTTGCAGGTGCAAGGGCTCGGTGAGATCCGCCAGCGGGTTCGGGCAAGCAGCCCACCGGTGCCGCTGGCTGCCCGTTCCCGACCGAACGGACCGCCGGAGCCGGTGCGGGTCAACCCGGCCGCGACACCGATGTCCCGGGTTCCCTACTCGCGGGGACTGCATTCGGTCGGCGCACGGGCGTGGGCGTGGTTACTGCCGGACGGTGGATATGGTTGGAGCAACGCCGGATTGATCGCCGGCGATGGCGCCGCACTGCTGGTTGACACGCTGTTTGACTTGCCGCTGACCCGGGAAATGCTGGCGGCGATGGCGCCGATCACCGATCAAGCACCCATCACCGACGTAGTTTTCACCCATTCCGATGGTGACCACACCCACGGTGGTCAGTTGTTGGGCGGCGAAGTGCGGGTTATCGCCGCCGCCGGCACCGCCGAGGAGATCAGCCGCCGCAACCCGAGCATGTTGGCGATGACCCAGATTGCCGACCTGGGTCCGGTTGGGACCCGCTATGCTCGAGACCGCTTCCGGTACTTTGATTTCACCGGAATCACGGTACGTCAGGCCGATCGGACCTTCGACAAAGAACTCGTCGTCGACATCGGTGGCCGGGAAGTGCGGATGCTCAACCTGGGCCCGGCTCACACCGCTGCGGACACCGTCGTGCATCTACCCGACGCGGGGGTGCTGTTCACCGGAGATTTGCTGTTCATCGGCTGCACCCCGATCGTCTGGGCGGGGCCGATCGCCAACTGGGTGCATGCCTGCGATGAGATGATCGCGCTGGACGCGCAGACCGTAGTGCCCGGACACGGCCCGGTGACCGATCCGGATGGAATCCGCGCCGTCCGTGGCTACCTCGTTCACATCGCCGAGCAAGCGGACGACGCCCACCGCCGGGGCCTGTCGGTCGCCGAGGCAGCTGATGCGATCGATCTCGGCGAATACGCGGCATGGCTGGACGCCGAACGTGTCGTCGTCAACATCTATCAGCGCTACCGCGAACTCGATGCGGACCTACCCGGCCTGGAACCGATGGCGCTGCTGGTTATGCAGGCCGAATGGCTGGCCAAACGGTCAGCACGCCAGCAGTAGTCCGGCGCAACCGGTGTATCAGCATTGGGTAGCAGCGCGAACCCACTGCCGACGTGCGTGGCTTTGGCGCTCGGCCAGCGCTCTGGCCCGCAATTGGCGGACAGCTCGTTCGCGGTCAGGTCGCCTGACTGCGGTTTCGGGACGCCGACACTTTTTCGTATCCATCCGTACCTCCGGTTTGGTGCGGCACGATGGCCTTTGCAGGCCCTGGCCTCGCGCAAAAACACCCGTCAATGCAACGCCGGGGTCGCCGACCGGAGTTCGACCGACACCAGTGATGTTCGCCACCAACACAACGGCCTGTTGGCCGCGCCACAACGACGGCCTGCGGCTAGGCGTTGACCTTGGCGATCACCTTGTCGGCGAAGGTTTCCAGGTTGCGGATCTTGGTGTCGAGAGGTTCGGTATCGGGACCGATGACGTAGGGGATGCGGAAGCCCACGATGACGTCGGTGACGCCCTTGTCCTCCAGGCGCTTGATGCCGTCCAGGGTGAATCCGTCGATGGAGATCACGTGAATTTCGAACGGGCCGGACTTGCCTTCTTGCTCGCGCAGCCGGTTGAGCCGCCCGATCATCCGGTCGAGGTCGTCCGGGTCGCCGCCGCCGTGCAGCCAACCGTCCGCGCGTGCCGCCCGGCGCAGCGCGGCGTCGGCATGCCCGCCGACCAGGATCGGGATGGGCCGACTAGGCGCGGGCGTCATCGTGGTCTTGGGGATGTCGTAGAACTCGCCGTGGAACTCGAAGTAGTCCCCGGTGGTCAACCCCCGAATGATTTCGATGCATTCGTCCATCCGCTTGCCGCGCTTGGCGAACGGCACCCCCAGCAACTCGTAGTCCTCCGGCCACGGGCTGGATCCCACACCCAGGCCGAGCCGGTCGCCGATCAACGCGGCCAGCGAACCGGCCTGCTTGGCCACCAACGCCGGTGGACGGATGGGCAGCTTCAGCACGAACGGGGTGAAGCGCAGCGTGGTGGTGACCGAGCCCAGCGCCGCGATCAAGACGAAGGTCTCGATGAACGCTTTGTCGTCGAGGAATTCGCGGTTGCCGTCCGGCGTATAGGGATACTTCGCGTCCGACTCGAACGGGTAGGCGATGCTGTCGGGGATCGTCATGCTGGTGTACCCGGCCGCCTCGGCCGCTTTCGCCAGCGGGATGTAGAAGGTGGGATCGGTCATCGCCTCGGCATAGCTGAACCGCACCTGGTCTCCTCCCGGGTTTCCCCGCAGAGCCTCAGACCCGCGGTGGAAGGCTGATTTCGACGTCCTCCAGCGGGAATGGCGGGTAGCCGCCGGCGCCGATCACCGACAGCGTACCCCAGGGCGTGTGTTCGGAGACCCGGGCCGTCGCGCTGTGCGCGCCGATCCGGATGCCGATCTGAGAGCCGGTCACCCGGACGTCCGACAGATCAACGTAAAGCGTTCCCTGCCAGTGATATTGACCATCGATCGGGTCGAAGTGGCCGGTCAACCGGACTCGGCTCGGCCAGTCCCGCCCAGCGTGGGTCAGCAGCGCGGGACCGTCGTAGATCTCGTCTTCCACCCCCACGGAGCCGGTGAGGTAGAACCGCGAAAGCCCGCGTGTCGGCAACCGCCGGTGCACCCGCACCCGCGATCGCGCCTCGATGCGGGTGGAGCCGTTGCGCTGCATCATGTCGATGAGGCTGGCGACATAGCGAGCCTGGCGATCGGTGTGCGGCCCGGGAATCCGGAAATAGTTCGGCATGCCGTGCGCAGCAACGATACCGTCCTGTGCTGCAGCGGTGTTGACCACCACTCGACCAGTCATCGTTTGGCCGTCCGCGGCGGCCACCGTCCAGGTGTCGGTGTCGTTGTCGAACCGCGTGGCGATACCCGCGGCGATCGCGGTACCTGAGGTCAACAGTCCATGGGTTCGGCGAGAGTCGCCGAGCACGATGACGTCGACGACGTCGGCGATACCGCCGTGGCTCACAGGAACCCGGCCCGCCGCCACATCCGGCGACTCAGCCGCCCCATCAGGCCGACCTCCTCGAAGAAAGCGGCCAATGGGGCGAAAGCCGAACGGCAGGCGGCGTGGAAGTGCGGATTGGCCCGCGCGATTCGGCGCGCTTGATGGCCGTCCAGACCGGCCCGCGCGTACACGATCGGCAGCGTCAACAGATGGCGGTAAAACGGACCGCCGACCCCTTGCAGATTGGCCATGTAGACCCGCCGATACCACGGCAACGCGGGAACCTGCTGACGCAGCCCGTCGCGGGCGAACTGGATGTGGCGGGCTTCCTCGGTGACGTGGATCCGCATCACCCGTTTGACGATCGGCTGCAGCTCCGGGTCATCGAGGATCTGCCGCTGCAGCGCGTCGAAGATCTCTTCACCGACCAGGGCCGCACCCCACAGCACGCTGCCGCGGAACAGTTTCGGCAGCATGTTGATGATGACGCGCTGGTAAAACTTCGGCCGCACCGGCACGCCACCGATCCGGTCGATGGTCTTGCCGAACATCAGCATG
>CAZPZQ010000163.1:0-7919 GCA_964590745.1 uncultured Mycobacterium sp.
GCCCGGAAACCGTTCGGCGATAGGTACTTTGGTCGAACGGGTCACCCGCTTTGTGATCCTCATCCCGGTGGCCACTGGGTGGCCGACCGCAACGGCCATGGCTGGCTGACAGCATCGTCACTGCCCTGGGCGCTTTGGCTCCTCATCTGCGCTGGACCCTGACCTGGGATCAGGGCAACGAACTTGCGCTGCACCACCAGATCACCGCCCGCACCGGCACCCGGGTGTTCTTCTGTGACGCCCACTCGCCGTGGCAGCGGGGCTCCAACGAGAACACTGTGAGTATTGCCGATGGCTCGGTTTGGGCTGATCGGTCAGGCTGATGTCGGCAACCGGGGTGACTCTCGAGAATACTGGCCGCTGTCAGGCGTGCCTTGCGTTGAACCCGTCCCACGGTCGCCGGCACCGGCCTGGTCCACTCGTCTTGGCTTAATTAGGAGCTTGTCCGCCTACCGGCGTGACTCTTCACAGTGCTGCCGCGACAAGTGACCTGTTCCCAGGCCGGTACCGCCGTTCGCCCTTGAAAGGAAGGACAACCGCAGTGACCATGCTGGCACACGATTATGACTACGTCATCGGAGGAGACCCCACCACATCTGTCTCCAGCAGACCCGCCACTGCACTAGTGTGCAACTCATCCCGTTGCGACGTTCAGTGGAATCCGCCCGGGGTTTCGGGGGCCTTTATAGATGCTCGCGGGGGTGACGCCCGGGCCGGCACGACGTCGCGCCGCGCTGTCGGGACAATCGGGGACATGGCCACTCAGGTGAACCTGCCGAAAGCGGCGGCCCGTGACCGTGTCTCGCTGCAGACGATGAACTTCTTCATGGCCGACATGGCCGCGGGGATGGGTCCGTTTCTGGCTGTCCTGCTCGCCGGCCGCGGCTGGGCCACCGGTTCGATCGGGGCGGTGATCACCCTGGGCGCCATTGTCGGCATGATCGCCGTCGTGCCCGCCGGTGCGCTGGTCGACGCCACCAGCCGGAAACGGGCGTGCATCATCGCCGCCGGCCTAGCCGCGGTGGCGGCATCGGCGGTGATCCTCACCACCGAACACTTCTGGGTGGTCGCGGGCGCGCAGGCGGTCATGTGCATCTCCGGTGCCACCCTCGGCCCAGCGGTGATCGGCATCACCCTGGGTGTGGTCGGCCAAGCGGGGTTCGTCGGCCAAAACGGCCGCAACAAGGCCTATTACCACGCCGGCAGCATGGTCGGCGCCGGCCTGTCCGGCTTGCTCGGCCTACTGGTCGGCTACGCCGGGGTGTTCTGGCTGGCCGCCGCGTTCGGTGGGATCACCATCGTCACCGTCCTGCAGATTCCGGCGGCCCGCATCGACGACGGCGTCGCGCGGGGGGCGGCCCGTACCGTAGCCCAGCCGACGGTCGCCAAGTTCGGGGTCCTGCTGCGCTACCCGCCGCTGCTGGTCCTGGGGGCGGCGGTCACGCTGTTTTGGCTGGCAGATGCGGCGATCCTGCCGCTCTACGGACTGGCCGTGGTCGCCACCGACGCCAACCCGTTCAGCACCGCGGCCAGCACCGTCGTCGTCGCCCAGGCCGTGATGATCCCAGCCGCCCTGGCGGCGATGCGGATCGCGCAAGCCCGCGGCTACTGGCTGGCCATCCTGATCGCGTTCAGTGCCCTGCCGGTTCGCGGACTGGTGGCCGCGGGTCTCATAACCAGCTGGGGCATCATCCCGGTGCAGTTGCTCGACGGCGTCGCCGCCGGCATGCTCTCGGTGGCGGTGCCCGGCCTGGTGGCCCGCCTGCTCGACGGCACCGGCCACATCAATTTCGGGCAGGGTGCGATCATGGCCGCCCAGGGGCTGGGCGGGGCGCTGAGCCCCGTGCTCGGCGGGGTGGTGGCCCAATTCTGGGGATTTTCAACGGCTTTCCTGCTGCTCGGCACGCTGGCGACGGGATCGCTGGTCATCTGGCTCAGGTTTGGCTCGCTGCTGCGCGGCGCCGAGAGGCGGATCCAGTTCCCAGTCTGCCGGCAAGCCGCTTACGGTGATCTGGTCACCGACGGCCTCCAGGTGAACTGTGTGCTCGCCGAGGCGCAGTCCGGTCAGCCCGATCCGGCCCCATGCTGCGGGCAGCTGCGCTGACACCGACAGCTTGCGCCGCGGCACATCGGGCTGCAGACCCAAAAACGACCGCAGCAGCAACAGCGGCGCCGCACTGGCCCAGGCTTGCGGCGAGCAGGAGGTGGGGTAGGGCACCGGGGCACTGAATTGCGACCGCGGGAAGCCACAGAACAGCTCCGGCAGTCGGCCATCGAACGCTTCGGCGGCGTCGAGGAGGCCGGCGGCCAGCCGCTCGGCCAGCGCCACCGCCCCGGGAAGGTGGCGATACCGCAATAACCCGGCCACCACGACCGCGGTGTCGTGCGGCCATACCGATCCGTTGTGGTAGCTCATCGGGTTGTAGGCGCCCATGGTGGTGGCCAGGGTGCGCAGGCCGAACCCGCTGTCCATCTCGGCGCCGGCGAGCCGCTCAACGAGCACCGCGGCCTGTTCGTCCGAGGCGATTCCACTCCACAGGCAGTGACCGGCGTTGCTGGTCAGTGCGTCCACCACCTGTTTTCGCCCGTCCAGGGCAATGGCGTACCACCCGTGTTCCGGCAGCCAGAAGGTGTCCAGAAACTTCGCCCGTAAGCTGTCCGCGCGATCGTGCAGCCGCGCCGCGCGGGTCGGCTCACCGAACGCCTCGGCGAGGTCGGCTCGAGCCCGCAGCGCCGCGTAGAGGTAACCCTGAACCTCGCACAGCGCGATCGGTGGTTCGGCCAGCCGGCCGTGCGCGTCGTTGATGCCGTCGACGCTGTCCTTCCAGCCCTGGTTGACCAGTCCGAGGTCGGTGGCGCGCTGATATTCGACGAAGCCGTCACCGTCGCGGTCGCCGTATCGGCTCGCCCACGCCAGCGCTGCGTCGGCGGCCGGCAGCAGCGACCGCACTACCGCCTCGTCGGCCCCCCAGCGCCAGCATTCACCGAGCAGCATCACGAACAGCAGGGTCACATCGGCCGAGCCGTAATAGACGTTGCCGCCCAGCACGGCCGCGCTGGCCGGGCCGCGCCGGATCTCGTGCATGATCCGGCCGGGTTGTTCGTCGGTGACCGGGTCCTCGCGCCGGCCCTGGGTCTCGGCGAGCCGTTGCAATGTCCCGATCGACAGGCCCACATCCAGCGGCAGCGCCATCCACGCGGTGAGGACGCTGTCCCGGCCGAACAGCGTCATAAACCATGGGGCGCCGGCCGCCACGTACGGGCGTCCGCCGGCCGGGTCACGGATGAGCAGGGCGCCCAGATCGCTTTCGGTACGCCGCAGCACCCGGAACAGCACGGGGTGGTCAGTTTCCACCTTGGTCGAGGTGTCGCGCCACGCCTCGATCTTGCGGGCCGGCGCACTTGCCGCGAGTTGTTCACCGCGGACCACCCCGGTCTCCAGCTTCTGGCTCCCCCAGGTGGGCTCGGCGACGATCTCGATCTCCTGCGGCTGTCCCGGCGGCACCACCACCCGCCACACCAGCAAGCCGGGCAGCACGTCGGGGTCACCGGAGGCGGCCACGGTCAGCCCGCGAACCCGGTCGGTGCGGTCCTGCAGCACCAGTTCCCGGTCGACCACCGTCTTGTCCGCGCTGCCGAGCGATGGACTGCCTTCCTTGACCGCGAACAGATCGGCGAAGTCGGCGTCGACGTGCAATTCCAGTGACACGACAGTGGTTTCGGTGTCGAGGTTGTGCAGCCAGATCGTCTCCCGCAGGCCGTCGGCAACCAGGCGCTCGCGGACAATGAGCAAGGTGCTGTCGAACGTCCCGGTGCGCGGGGCCCGGCGCAATAGGAATTGCGCGGCAAAGGCTTCCGGTGTCTGCACGGTGAGCGGCTTGGGGGTCTGACCGTCGACCCGCAGCTCCCACCGGGACAGCACGCGGGCGTCCCAGAAGAACAACCCGTGCGGCCGGTCGGCGACCACGTCGCCGTAGCGATCCGACAGGCAGAAGGTTGACCCTTCGACCACCGTCACCGTGTCGCCGCCCAGCCCGAGTTGGGCGGCGTCGCCGGTGTTGAAACCCGCCGGTGTCATGCGATGGACTTCTCGCTGACGTCGGGGCTGACGGGCTGGGTGATTCGGCTGCGGGTGAGCTGGCCCAGCACCTCCCGGTAGATCCGCTCATAGCCGGCCGCGAAGTGTGACACGTCGAAGTTGGCGGCGACGTGCTCTCGGCACCGCGCCGGGTCAAGCTCCGCGGACCGGGCGATAGCAGCCGGCAGTTCGTCGGGGTGGTCGCACACCAGGCCGGTGACGCCGTCGACGATCACTTCGGGAACCGCCCCGCCACGCAGCGCGACGACCGGGGTGCCGCAGGCCATCGCCTCGATCATCACCATGCCGAACGGCTCCTCCCACTGCACCGGGAACAGCAGGCAGCGCGCGCCGGCGAACAGTTTGCGCTTGCTGATAGCGTCGGCGTGTCCGAACAGGTGGTCGTTGTCGGTGAGCAACGGACGGACGTATTCGTCGAAGTAAGCCTGCTCGGCGGGCTCGTTGCACTTGCCGGCCAAGACGAGCGGAATGCCGGCGTCGTGAGCGGCGCGCAGGGCCAGGTGGGCGCCCTTGTAGTCGATGAACCGGCCCAGGAACAGTGCGTAGTCGTCCTTCTCGGGCTGGAACGGCCAGTCATCGATGCGTAAGGCGTTGTGTACCCGGCCGATCCAGTTCAGATCCGGCGCCAGCTGTTGTTGCCGGTCGCTGATGGAGATCAACCCCACCCCATCTTGGCTCAGCTCTCGGTAGTAGGGGTACAAGTCGTCGTCGAGCGGGCCGTGCACGGTCACCACGGTGGGCAAGCCGAGCGCCCGATAGGACGGCGCGTTCATCGGGCCGGCAAAGGTGTGGTCGTGCACGATGTCGATGCCGCCTTCGGCCGCGATGCGGGCGACGGCGCGGCGGACCTTCAGCGCGTGCATGATTTCCGGGTAGGGCTGACCCAGTCGCTCCGGCACGGTGCGCTCCCACAGCGGCACGAACTCCGCCGCCGTTCCCGGTTCACCGGCGCCCAGCACGGTGACCTGATGCCCGGCGTCCACCAGCGTATCGGCGAGATCGGCGACGACGGCCTCGACACCGCCGTAACCATTGGGCGGGACATCGAAATAAGGCGGGGCGACCATGACAATTCGCAACGAATTCGAATTACTCGTGCGGAAGACGAAATCATTGCCGGCGACCAATGTTTCCTCCTTTAGAGAATAGACTGAATGTTTTGTCCGATACCCGCTATTATCGCTGGTCGAGCCGGAATCCGCAAAAGGCGGCGCCCACGTGATGGGGAACAGGTATAGCAGCCTGGCTGGGTCACCTCAGCGCGAGCAGACGCAAAAGCCCCTAGAATCGGTGTTTTAGGGTACTTTTGTGTCTGTTCGCGGTGATTAAAGCCCGGCGAACGTTTCCCGGACCTGCTCGGTGGTCAGCCCGTAATCCTCCAGGGCGTAGTGGTGCTTCGGTGCGCGGGGGCCTACCCGGCTGGCGGCGTAATCGGCCGCCATCGCCTGGCGCGCGGCATCGGAGAGCGGCAGGTCGAAGTACGAATAGATGCTGGCTACGGTGCCGAGCGGGTCGGCGACGAAGTCGGCGTAGTCGACGTCGCAGAACTGAGCCGGATTATGCTGAGCGCGTTCGGTGTTGAACCGGCGCAATCCGCGCGACCAAGTCTCCATCTCATCAGCGCCGATCTGCGCGCCGACAAAGGTGTTGGAATAGCCGGCGGTGGTGTGCTGGGCCAGTGAGCACATTGACGCCATGATGGTCTCAGCCGGGCGATGACACTGCACCACAAGCGCGTCCGGATAGGTCGCCATGATCGCGTCCAGCGCGAACAGGTGGCTCGGGTTCTTCAGCACCCACCGTTTGTCGGCGTCGTTCAGACCGATGAGCTGAAGGTTCCTCCGGTGACGCTGATAGGACGGTGTCCAGTCTTGCTGGGCGAGCCAGCGCGCATAGCTCGGTAGGTGCGCCAGGGTTTCATACGACACCGAATGCAGGGACTGGCGCAGCAACTGCCAGCACTCCTCCAGCCCATCGGCAGTCATAAAGTGCAACCCGGTGTAGTCCGGGTTTTCCTCGTGGTGCCGGGTGTATTGCGCCTGCAACTGCCGGAACACCGGGTTGGTTTCCCAGGTTTCGCGCGGCGGCCGCGGTTGCGGGTACTCGGCCAGCCACATCTCCAGGCCCTGATGGGCCGGGTCGGCACCGAGCAGCCGATGCAGCGCGGTCGTTCCGGTGCGCGGCAATCCGGTCACGAAGATCGGCCGTTCGATGACGACATCGGCGTACCCCGGATATTGCTTCCAACCTGCCTCGGACAACAACCGGGCTACCAGCGCACCGCGTAAAAAGAACCGGTTCATCTTGCTGCCCAGCTCGGTGAGGTCTGCTTCGCGCTGGTAGGAATCGAGCAGTACGCGGAGGGCTTCGCGGTAGTTGTCGTCGTCGGTGCCGAAGTCATCGAGTCCGGTCAGTTTGCTGGCCGAGGCGTGCAAGTCGTCGACGGTGCCCACATCGGTCCAGCCGGTGCGCGCATCCATCACCCGTGGTACTCCCCACAGTTGACATCGAGGATCTGGCCGGTGATACCGCTGGCCAGATCGCTGCCCAAAAAGATGATCGCGGACGCGACCTCGTCCTCGGTGGGTAGCCGCTTCAGATCGGAGTTGGCCGCGGTGGCTGTGTAGATCTGCTCCACCGTGGTGCCGTACTTTCCGGCTCGGTGCTCGAAGTAGCCTTTCAAGGTGTCGCCCCAGATGTAGCCGGGCGCAACGGAGTTGACCCGAATACCGTGGGCGCCGAGCTCGGTGGCCAGCGTCTGCGACATCGCCAGCAGCGCAGCCTTGGTCATTTTGTAGGAGCCGTATTTCGGTTGCGAATGCCGTATCACCATCGAGTTGACGTTGACTACTGCGCCCTTCGTCGCACTGAGGGCCGGTGTGAAACTCTGGGTGAGTCGCAGCGAACCGAGCACGGCAAGTTCGATGGAGTCACGAATATGCTGAAACGTCGTCTCCGCCAACGGCTTCATCGACGGTATGCCGTATGCATTGTTGATCAGCATGTCAACGCGGCCGTAGGCGGAAAGTGTGGTGTCGACCAGATTGGCGACCTGACCTTCATCGGTGATATCGGTGCTCACCGCCACCGCGCGCCGTCCGCTCACGCTGATCTGCTGGGCCACCGTCTCGAGGCGGTTTGCGGTGCGCGCCGCCAGTACCAAGTCAGCACCGTCGGCCGCGCACCGGCGCGCCAGCGTGCTGCCGAGGGCGGGCCCAACCCCGCTGATCACCACGACCTTTCCAGCCAACATTCCAGCCATCGCTATCCCAACATTCTGTTGCCGATTTGAATCTGTCGGGTCGCGATCCGGCCGCGCCAGTCGTCATCGGAGATCACGTTCTCGCTGTAATACGGCAGCACCGTCGGCACCGCGTCGAGGTCAACGAGTTCCACCGACGGTCCGTCGGCATCGGTGAGCGGTCGCGATACCCGCTGCCAGCGGAACTGCAGAAAACCACGCCGATGCCCCAGCGTCTCGACCCAGTTGGTGACACCCGGATTCTCTTCGGCTACCACGATCCGAATCATGCCGTCCGGATCCGCCTGCGCCTGAGCAGCGTTCAGGGAGGTCTGGTGGTTGATGTAATCCAGCGAGATGTACCACATACTGCCCAACTGGAAACCCAGATACGGTGCATCGGTCACCGGCAGGGTGATCACCAGTGCCTGGCCGGGCGGCAGGTCGAAGTGCCCGGCTGACGAGTATTGGGTCGCGAGTCCGCCCGGAGTGAGCCGGGGCGCCACCATGGTGTTGACCGGAATGTTGAGGTAGAACCACTGCGGGAAAGCCAGCCAGGTCTTGACCCGGTTGACAAGT
>CAZPZQ010000164.1:0-7831 GCA_964590745.1 uncultured Mycobacterium sp.
CCACACCGAGATCGAGCAGGCCGCGTTCGCGCCCAGCAACACCGTGCCGGGCACCGGGCTCAGCCCGGACAAGATGCTGCTGGCCCGCGGCTTCTCCTATGCCGATGCGCACCGCGCCCGGATCGGGACGAACTCCGGTCAGATTCCGGTCAACCGGCCGAAAGTCGAGCTGCACAGCTACTCCAAGGACGGCGCGATGCGGGTGCACAACGTCTCGGATCCGGTCTACGCCCCGAACTCGTTCGGCGGACCGCACGCCGACCCGGCCCGCGCCGCCGAGGTGCGCTGGTATGCCGACGGCGACATGGTGCGTCAGGCGTACACGCTGCGCAAAGACGACGATGACTGGAGCCAGGCCGGTGCGCTGGTCCGACAGGTGATGAACGACGAACAGCGGGAACGGCTGGCCGCCAACATCATCGACCACGTCTCCGACGGGGTGACCGAACCGGTGCTGTCCCGGGTGTTCGAATACTGGCGCAACGTCGATCCGGATCTGGGTCGCAAGGTCGAAGACGGGGTGCGGGCCAACGTCGGCTGACGATCCGGGTGGAGCCTGGCATGATCAAGGCCATGAGCATCAAAGTCGTTTTCGACACCGAATCGACCGCGACCGGCGGTGGCCGCGACGGCCATGTCAAATCGTCGGATGGCCGCATCGACCTGGACACCCGGCCGCCCACCGAGCTGGGCGGCACCGGCGACGGAACCAACCCCGAGGAGTTGTTCTCGGCCGCCTACGCAGCCTGCTTCCTGGGTGCGCTGCGGTTGGTGGCCCGCAGGTCCAGCGTCGCGCTGGATGACGCCACCGACGTCACCGTCAAGGTGGGGCTCGGCAAGGACGAAGCGACCGATGCGTTCGAGCTGACCGGAACCATCACCGGTTACCTGCCGGGCGTGCCCCAGCCGGTCGCCGACGACCTGATGAACGAAGCGCATCAGGTGTGCCCGTATTCCAAGGCCACCCGCGGAAACGTCGACTTCACCGTTTCGGCCAGGGTCTAACGGGTCTAGCCGATGCGGGTCGCCGTGACGACGCCGAGCGTTGCCTTGGCTGTGTTCGGCGTTGCCGCGACGGGCTGGGGGGGAATGCCGGTGAGTTCGGCGGTTCCGTCGGTTCCCGGCGTGGTGTCCTACGCCGTGCTGCCCAAAGGGTCGGTGGGCAACATCGTCGGTGCGCCGATGGGCTGGGAGTCCGTCTCCGGTGACCCCTACCAGGCATTCTGGGTGGACAACCCGACCTGCAACAACTGGGCGGACATCGGATTGCCCGAGGTGTACAACGACCCAGACCTGGCGTCGTTCAACAGCGCGGTGACCCAGACGTCGGCCACCGATCAAACCCACTTCGTCAAACAGGCCGTCGGGGTCTTCGCCAACGATGACGCCGCGGGCCGGGCGTTTCACCGAGTCACCGATCGGACCGGCGGCTGCTCCGGCCAGACCACCGCGATGCACCTGGAGAACGGCACCACCCAGGTGTGGTCCTTCGACGGCGGGCCGGCCACCGGTGCCGATGCGGCCTGGACCAAACAGGAGGCGGGTACCGATCGGCGCTGCTTCAACCAAACCCGGCTACGGGAGAACGTGCTGTTGCAGGCCAAGGTGTGCCAATCCGGCAACGGCGGGCCAGCGGTGAACGTCTTGGCCGGCGCGATGCAAAACATACTGGGCCAGTAACCGGGGTGGATATGGACGTCGCTGTGGTGCAGCAGCTGTCACCGGCCGATCAGCCGCGCCCGGGCGACACCGAATTGCCCAGCGCGGCGTCGGCTGCCGACTACATCGGCGAAAGCTGCCTGACCGACGCCCCGCTGGGCCGGGTGGGTTTGGAAGTCGAGGCGCACTGTTATGACCCGACGAATCCGTGCCGCCGCCCCGGCTGGGCGGAGATCGGCGACGTGCTGCGGTCGCTGCCGGTGTTACCGGGCGGCAGCGCAGTCACCGTCGAACCCGGCGGCGCGGTGGAGCTGTCCGGCCCGCCCACGGACGGCGCGGTGGCGGCGATCGACGCGATGACTCTCGATCAGACGGTGCTGCGAAACGCCTTTGCCGGTGCCGGACTCGGCCTGGTGCTGCTGGGCGCCGATCCGCTGCGGCCGACCCGGCGGATCAACCCGGGGGAACGCTACCGCGCGATGGAACAGTTCTTCATCGCCAGCCACACCGGTGAAGCGGGTGCCGCGATGATGACATCGACGGCGTCCATCCAGGTCAACCTGGATGCCGGGCCGCGACCAGGCTGGGCGGCGCGGGTGCGGCTGGCGCATGCGCTGGGGCCGACGATGGTGGCGATCTCCGCCGACTCGCCGCTGCTGGCCGGGATGTTCTCCGGTTGGCACTCCACCCGGCAGCGGGTGTGGGGCCAGCTGGACTCAGCTCGGTGCGGTCCGATCCTCGGAGTGGGCGGCGCCGACCCGGCCACCGAGTGGGTGCGCTACGCGTTGAAGGCGCCGGTGATGCTGGTGCACGCCCCGGGCTCAGATCGATGTGTTCCGGTCACCCAGTACGTGCCGTTCGCCGACTGGGCCGACGGGCGGGTGTTGCTGGGTGACCGCCGGCCTACCGCAGCCGACCTGGACTACCACCTGACCACGTTGTTTCCCCCGGTGCGTCCGCGGGGCTGGCTGGAAATCCGCTATCTGGACAGTGTCGGCGACGCGCTGTGGCCGGCGGTGGTGTTCACCCTGGTGACGCTGCTGGATGATCCGGGCGCCGCCGAGTTGGCCGCCGAAGCCGTCGAACCGGTGGCAACCGCATGGGATATCGCCGCTCGGATCGGTCTGGCCGACCAGCGGTTGTACGCGGCTGCCAACCGGTGCGTGGCGATCGCGGCCGCTCGGCTACCGACCGGGAATCCCGATCTTGACGCTGGGATGCAGCGGCTTTCTGGGCTGGTGGAGCGAGGCCGCTGTCCGGCCGACGAATTCGGCGACGGGGTGATCGAGGCCGGCGTCGTGCCGGTCGTCGCAGGCCTGGCGCGGGTGCAGCGGTGAGCAGACAAGAAACACTGGCTCGTGACTTGGCCCGGGCGCGGCACCGCACCTTGGCTCTGACCGACCTCGACGATGTCGACCTGCGGCGCCAGTACGACCCGCTGATGAGTCCGCTGGTATGGGATCTGGCGCACATCGGCCAACAGGAGGAGTTGTGGTTGCTGCGGGGCGGTGACCCGGCGCGGCCGGGAATGTTGCCGACCGACGTTGACGGTCTCTACGATGCCTTCGCCCATTCTCGGGCCAGTCGCGTCGACCTGCCCCTGCTGTCGCCGGATCAAGCCCGAACATACTGCCGTACCGTGCGATCCGCTGCTCTGGATGCGCTGGACACCATCCCCGACGACACCGACGGAATCTTCGCCTTCGGCTTGGTGCTGAGCCACGAGCATCAACACGATGAAACCATGCTGCAAACGCTGAACCTGCGCACCGGCCCGTCGGTGCTGACGGCGACTGCCACCCTGCCGCCCGGCCGGTCCGGCCTGGCCGGAACGTCGGTGCTGGTGCCCGGCGGTGAGTTCGTCTTGGGGGTGGACGGCGCGGTCGAACCGTTCTCGCTGGACAACGAGCGACCCGCGCATGTCGTCGACGTTCCCGGTTTCCGGATCGGCCGGGTGCCGGTGACCAACGGCGAATGGCGCACCTTCATCGACGACGGCGGCTACCGGCAACCGCGGTGGTGGTCGCGGCGCGGCTGGCGGCACCGTGAGCAAGCCGGGCTGTCGGCGCCGCAGTTCTGGAGCCCGGACCACGTATCGCGCACCAGATTCGGTCGGCTCGAAGATATCCCGCCCGACGAACCGGTACAGCACATCACCTACTTCGAAGCCGAGGCGTACGCGGCGTGGGCCGGCGCTCGACTGCCCACCGAAATCGAGTGGGAGAAAGCTTGCGCCTGGGACCCGGCCGCGCGGGCCCGCCGGCGCTACCCGTGGGGCAGCGGCGAGCCGACCGCCGCTCGAGCCAACCTCGGTGGTGCCGCGCTGCGTCCGGCGCCGGTCGGCGCCTATCCGGCCGGCGCGTCGGCGTACGGCGCCGAGCAGATGCTCGGCGACGTCTGGGAGTGGACGAGTTCGGCGCTGCAGCCCTGGCCCGGGTTTACTCCGATGCTCTACCAACGCTATTCGCAGCCGTTCTTCGGCGGCGACTACCGGGTGCTGCGGGGCGGGTCGTGGGCGGTGGCCGCTGAAATCCTGCGACCCAGCTTCCGCAACTGGGACCACCCGTATCGGCGGCAGATCTTTGCCGGCGTCCGGCTGGCCTGGTCGGTTGACGACGCGGCGGGCCCGGCCTGATGTGTCGACACCTGGCCTGGCTCGGCGAGCCACGGTCGCTGGCGGCGCTGATGCTCGACCCTCCGCACGGGCTGCTGGTGCAGTCCTACGCACCCCGCCGGCAACGGCACGGTCTGATGAATGCCGACGGTTGGGGCGCCGGGTTCTTCGACGATGCGCTGCCGCGGCGGTGGCGCAGCGCCGCACCGTTGTGGGGGGACGCGTCGTTCGCATCGGTGGCGCCGGTGTTGCGTAGCCACTGCGTGCTGGCCGCGGTGCGGTCAGCTACCGTCGGCATGCCGATCGAAGGCAGCGCCACCGCTCCGTTCAGCGACGGCCACTGGCTGCTGTCGCACAACGGGATTGTCGACCGGTCCGTGCTGCCCGCCACGAACTCCGCCGAATCCACTTGTGACAGTGCCGTTCTGGCCGCACTGATCTTCTCGGAAGGACTCGATGCGCTGCCTGACGTGGTAGCGCGGGTTAGCGCTGCCGACCGTGGGGCTCGGCTGAACATACTGGCCGCCAACGGATCTCGGCTAGTGGCGACGACGTGGGGCGACACTTTGTCCATGCTCCGTGGCCGCGATGGTGTGGTGCTGGCCAGTGAGCCCTATGACGATGACCCCCGCTGGGTGGACATCCCGGATCGGCAGCTGGTCCAGGCTACCGCCGACGAGGTAACGGTGATCCCGCTGAAAGAAGCGCTATGACACGGTCGCTGTCCAATCACCTGACTGCCGACGCGGCCTATCTGGCGCTGTGCGAAGACGTGCGTCACGGCCTGCAGGAGACGCCGAAATCGCTGCCGCCGAAATGGTTCTACGATGACTACGGCAGCGAGTTGTTCGACGAGATCACCCGGTTGCCCGAGTATTACCCAACCCGCGCGGAGACCGAGATCTTGCACGCCCACGCGCCCGAGATCGCGACGTTGACCGGCGCCGACACGCTGGTCGAGCTGGGCAGCGGCACCTCGGCGAAGACCCGGATGTTGTTGGACGGGCTGCGGAGGGCGGGTTCGCTGCGCCGGTTCGTGCCGTTCGACGTCGACGCCGGTGTGCTGGAGTCGGCCGGCGCCGCGATCCAGCGCGAATACCCCGGGGTGCAGGTTGACGCGGTGTGCGGTGATTTCGAACTGCACCTGGTGCAGATCCCGGGCGGTGACCGACGCCTGTTCGCCTTCCTGGGTTCGACGATCGGCAACCTCACGCCGGCGCCGCGGGCGAGGTTCTTGGCCGCACTGGCCGAGGTACTCCGACCGGGCGATTTCCTACTGCTGGGAACGGATCTGGTCAAAGACGTCGACCGGCTGGTCCGCGCGTATGACGACGCTGCGGGGGTGACGGCGCGGTTCAACCGCAATGTGCTCACAGTGGTAAACCGGGAGCTGGACGCGGATTTCGACTTGGCCGCGTTCGCGCACGTGGCGCGGTGGAACGCGGAGGCCGAGCGCATCGAGATGTGGCTGCGTGCCAACGCAGCCCAGCGGGTCCGGATCGGCGCGCTGGGCGTCACCGTCGAATTCACTGCCGGCGAAGAGCTGCTCACCGAGGTGTCGTGCAAGTTCCGGTCCGACTCGGTGGCCGCGGAATTGGCCGCTGCTGGGCTGCACCGGATCCGGTGGTGGACCGACGACGCTGGCGACTTCGGTGTGTCGCTGTCGATCAAGTGAGCGAATCGTTAGCCGAGCGGTGGCGGGCGGCACGGCCACCGGCGGCCGGCCTGCACCTGGATAGTGCGGCGTGTGCGCGGCAAAGCTACGCCGCGCTGCAGGCCGCCGGCCGGCACGCCCGGCAGGAGGCCGAGATCGGCGGCTATGTGGCAGCGGACGCCGCCACCCCGGTATTGGACTCCGGGCGCGCCGCGTTCGCCGCACTTACCGGGATGAGCGCTGCCGACGTGGTTTTCACCACCGGATCGCGACACGCGCTGGATCTGCTGCTGTCCAGTTGGCCGGACGAAGCCCGCACGGCAGCCTGCCTGCCCGGCGAATACGGCCCCAATCTCGCGGTGATGGCCGCCCACGGATTCACCCGGCGGCTGCTGCCGGCTGACCGCGACGGTCGGCTGGCCGTCGACGACGCCGTCGCCGCCCTAGCCGCCGATCCGCCCGGCCTGGTCCACCTGACCGCGGTCGGCGGCCACCGCGGCGTGGTGCACCCGCTGGCCGAGATGACGCGGCAGTGCCGTGAATTGGGGCTGCCGCTGGTTGTCGACGCCGCCCAGGCACTGGGGCAGGTCGACTGCGCGGTGGGAGCCGACGCCGTCTATTCGTCGTCGCGGAAATGGATCGCCGGCCCGCGGGGTGTTGGCGCGCTGGCGATCGCGCCCGGCCTGATGCAGCGGCTGCAACCCCGGCTCTCCTGGCCCGGGCAGGTCGGCGGTGTGTCGCGGCTGGAGTTCGGTGATGCGAACATCGCGGCCCAGGTCGGGTTCTCGGTTGCGCTGGGCGAATACCTGGCTGCCGGGCCCACCGCAATGCGGGCGCGGCTGGCCGAGCTGGGTGCGATCAGTCGTCGGGTGCTGGCCGAAGTGCCCGGTTGGCAGGTGGTCGAGCCGGTCGACGAGCCCAGCGCGATCACCACCCTGGCGCCGTCCGGCGGCGCCGACCCGGGAGCCGTCCGGGCCTGGTTGATCGCCGAGCGGCGGATCGTCACCACCGCCGCCGGGCCGGAGCGGGCGCCGCTGGAACTGACCGCGCCGGTGCTGCGGGTGTCACCGCATGCTGACACCACCGCCGAGGATTTGACGGTGTTCGCCGAGGAACTGGCCGCTGCCACCGACCGATTCCGGTAAACCAAAAAAGCCGCACAACGCCAGCATCGTCTACAACTCCAGCGACGACAGCAATTCCAGTAACTCCAGCAACGATAACAACACTGGCGTGTCTTCTGGCATGTCTCTTGGCGTGCCGAACCGGCCTTGCGTCTGCGGATCTACGACCCCGGTTCGCCGAATCTACGCGCTTTGGCCGATATTGTTCCGCCGCGGCTATCGGATAGTCGACTCGACAGCAAAGTTCTTTCGAAAAAAATGTCCGGATGCGAGCTGTCTGTCGCTCTTACCGACGGAGCGGTTCACCGGGAGCCGCGCACGAAAGTGAGGAACTGACATGAGCAGGACTTACAGCTCCGAGGCGACTGCAGCCGCGATGCCGGTGGTCGGTACTCAGCCGGTCGCTTGGGCCAACACCCCGGTCGGTGGGTGCGGGGAGCGCGATGACTACCTCAACACCTATCGCGGCCCGGCCACCGACGCCGACCCAACCGACGACCGACACCCGCGCGGCAATGCTGTCGCGTTGGCCGCGGGCTTGTCCGGGGTGGCGATGGCGGTGGTTGCGGTGGGGGTGATGCTGTTCGGGTACACCCGCCCGGCACAACCGGCCCAGGTCGACGTTGCGCCGCACAGCGCACCGATCGCAGTGCAGGCGCCGCCGGCTGCCCCGCCGGCCGCCAACACACCGGCACCGGTCCACCGGGCGCCGGCACCGGTCCACCGGGTGCCGGCACCGGCGCCTCTCGCCCCGCGGGCGGCTGCTCCGGCTCCGGCCGC
>CAZPZQ010000165.1:0-7715 GCA_964590745.1 uncultured Mycobacterium sp.
GAACACGAAGTCGAACGGCTTGGACCCCTTCGGCAGGCCCAGTTTGAGCGCCGCCTCCGCTTGGCCTTGGGCCAAGATCTCCGGCCGCAACTTGACGTTGCCGGGCTTATAGACGCCGTGCACATTGCCGAACGTGGCGGCCAGCAGGTACTTGCCGTGTTCACCGGTGCCTAACGCGTCGAGGGTCTTGTCGAAGTCCTCGGGCGTGGAGTAGAGCTTTTCATCCATGGCGCCGACGACGCCGTCCTCCTCCCCGCCGACGACGCCGATCTCGACCTCCAGGATGATCTTGGCCGCTGCGGCCTCTTTGAGCAGATCACGCGCGAGGGCCAGGTTCTCGTCGATCGGGATGGCCGAGCCGTCCCACATGTGCGACTGGAACAGCGGGTCCTTGCCGGCCGCCACCCGCTCAGCGGAGATGGCCAGCAGCGGGCGCACGTAGCCGTCGAGCTTGTCCTTCGGACAGTGGTCGGTGTGCAGCGCCACATTGATCGGGTACTTGGCCGCGATGACGTGGGTGAACTCGGCCAACGCCACCGCACCGGTGACCATGTTCTTCACCCCGAGTCCGGAGCCGAACTCGGCGCCGCCGGTGGAGAACTGGATGATGCCGTCGCTGCCGGCGTCCGCGAAGCCTTTCAGCGCGGCGTTGATGGTCTCCGACGAGGTGCAGTTGATCGCCGGGAACGCGTAGGTGTTCTCCTTGGCCCGTTCCAGCATCTGGGCATAAATCTCAGGCGTCGCGATCGGCATGGGAACTTCCTCCTCGTGGACTCAACTCGGCTTGACACAAAGCTACGTGTGCCTTCCAGTATCCCAAGTCCGTGGTCTGGTTACACAGCTCACCTGCACGACACCGGTATGTTGGACGCTCATGAGCACCACCCTGGTCGCGCTGCCCGACCTGGTTGACCCGTGGTATTGGATCGGCCCGCAGGGATTGTTCGCTTCTGCGGTGCTGCCGGCCATCCTGGTCATCGTCTTCGTCGAAACGGGTCTGCTGTTCCCGCTGCTACCCGGGGAGTCGCTGCTGGTCACCGGCGGGCTGCTGGCCGCCGGCGGCACCCTCGACATCCGGGTTCTGGCGCCCGCCGTCGCGATGGTGGCGGTCCTGGGCGACCAGACCGGCTACTTCATCGGGCGGCGAATCGGCCCGGCACTCTTCAAAAAAGAAGACTCCCGCTTCTTCAAGAAACACTATGTGACCGAGTCGCACGCCTTCTTCGAAAAGTACGGACCGTGGGCGATCATCCTGGCCCGATTCGTGCCGTTCGCCCGAACGTTTGTCCCGCCGATCGCTGGGGTGTCCTATATGCGGTACCCGGTCTACCTGGGGTTCGACATCATCGGCGGGATCGCCTGGGGCGCCGGGATGACGCTGACCGGCTACTTCTTGGGCAGTCGGGTCCCGACTATCACCAATCACCTCGAGGTGATCATCCTGGGGATCTTGATCGTGTCGCTGCTGCCGGCGCTGTTCTCGGCGGGCAAGGTGTATTTGTCCCGGCGCCGCGGTCAGGAGCCGGCGCCACCGGACGTTGACTCTGCGCTCACCGCACAAAACTGCGAGTAGGCGCCGTGCTTCCCGCCGAGTCAACTGCTGACCGCGTGCGCGGCTTCCATCAGCATCCAGCCGGACAGTTGCACCGACAGGTCGCGTTCGGGCACCTCGGAGGAGACCACCGCACCCGCGACGAACCGAGCGGTGTCGCCGCCGGTCTTCGGTACCTCGGCCATCCGGTCCCAGAACGGCCCGAACAGCGGCAATCCGGCCACCGGCTGGCGGTAGTCCCACGCCGACCGCGCCGAGGTCAACACCAGTGTCTTCGCGATATCCCGGGCCGCGACGTCGTCGGCGGAGTCGCCGGGCAGCGCGGTAGCGACCAGGGCCAGGTAGCGGGCGGTGATCCCACCGAACAACCCCCCGTCACCACCGCCCGCGCCCTTGAGCACCCCGCCGGGTGCCATCTCCTTGTCGACCGCGGCGACCAGCCGGTGCACCCGGGCCGCGTGCCGGGGCTCGCCGGTCCGGACCGCCAACTCGGTTTCCAGGCCCAGCACCACGCCTTGGCAGTAGGTGTACAGCGCGCGCACCAGTGAGCCGGCCTTGATGCCGTCGAACACCAGGTGGGTTT
Organism: uncultured Mycobacterium sp.; assembly: GCA_964590745.1. Lineage (GTDB taxonomy): Bacteria > Actinomycetota > Actinomycetes > Mycobacteriales > Mycobacteriaceae > Mycobacterium. Next base: position 2,136 of record CAZPZQ010000165.1, read on the forward strand.
CCGGGTCGACCAGGGTCGCGTCGATCCAGTCAGCCATCTGCTGGGCGCGTTTCAACCGGTCGCCGTAGCGGGCCAAGAAAATTGCCGCCGGACCGTTGGCGGGGGCGTTGAAGAACTGGTCCTGTCTGCGCCACGGGATGCCGCCGCCGTCCTCCGGCACCCAGGCGGTGACGAACTGGTGGGTCAGTTTGTCCAGCGCGCGCTGACGATGGATGCCGACCAGCCGGCTGGCCCGTTCCAACGCGCACGCCAACCACGCCATGTCGTCGTAGTAGTCGTTCACCCAGGATCCGCCGTTGCGTAACCGATGCGAGCGGATCTGTCGCTTGATCCGGGTCAGTCGATCCGGTTGCGGGTCGCGCAGCTGAGCATCGACCAGACAGTCCAGCAGGTGCGCCTGCCACCAGTAGTGCCAGTGCCGCGGCCGGCTACGCCGCATCGGCGGCCAGGCCACCGCCCCCAGTTGGGTGCCGGGCAGATGCCACAGCCGTTTCAGGTGTCGCGTGGTGACGGCGGCTTCGGCGCTGGCCGCCCGGTTGGCCCATACCCGATCCATAGGCCTAGATCCTGCCCTACCGGGTGCGACCGGCGGCCGCCCCCAACGCGGCGAACAACTCAGCCAAGCCGGTCAGCGAGTGCGCCGACAGGAAAAGGTCGCAGTACGGCAGCGCCACCGCCATGGAGGCGGCCAGCGGGCGAAACCCGGGCTGCGCCGCACGCGGGTTGAGCCAAACCAGTAGCTCCGCGCGGCGGCGCACGCGGGCCAGCGCGTGATCGAGCACCTCGGGTGGATCACTGTCCCAGCCGTCCGAAGCGATGATCACCACCGCGTCGCGCAGCACGCTACCGTGCGGCGGGGCCAACAGCGCACCGATGCTGTGCCCCAGCCGAGTGCCACCGTATCGGTCGGACACCTTGGCATTGGCGCGCGCTAACGCAACGTCCGGTGAGCGGTGCGACAACACTGCCGTCAGCCGGGTCAGCGATGTCGAGAACGCGAACACCTCGGGGCGGATACCGGCGCGCCGCAGCGCCGCCGCCCGCATCAAATGCAAGTAGATCGTCACGTACGGCTGCATCGAACGGCTGACATCGCAGACCAGCACCACTCGCCGAGGGCGTTGTCGGTGCCGGGTGCGGGCCAGCAGCATCGCCTCCCCCCCGGTGCTGCGAGATGCCCTGATGGTTCGGCGCAGATCGATCCGCTTGCCGTGCCGGTCCAGTTCGCGGCGCAGGCTGCGACGACGCGGCCAGCGGGCCGTCGCAGTCTCCAACCACCAGCCCAACAGCCGCAAGTCATGCGAATCGAACCGCTCGAAGGGTTCATCGGCAAGCGCCACCAGGCGGCTGGGCAGCATATCGGGCGCCGCAGTGTCGCTGTCGCCGTCGTCCGCATCGCCGGTGGCCACCGGCGCCGACGGCCGAGTGACCCAAGGCAGTCCAGCGGCTGTGTCGACTGCCGATCCGGCCGCTGCGGGCGCCGCCGCTCGGCGCGGAACCGACTGCGGGCCGGACGAACCCAGGACCATCGCGGCATCGCCGAACAGTGCGGCGAACACCGCATCGAACGCCACCAGATCGTCCACCCGATTGACCAGCGTCAACCGGGTAGCCCAGTACAGCTGCGACCGGGTGGTCGGCGTGAGCAGGCCGAGGGCCTGCACCAGCCGGGCCGGCCCACCAGCGGAGACCCGAACTCCGGCGCCGCGCAGTCGGTCGACCAGGGCCACCGCGAACGCCGCTCGGTCGACACCCGGCAGGAGCGGCGCCCGGGCGGCAGGTGTCATCGGCGGCGGCGCAAGACCAGCACCAGGACCAGCACCGCAACCGCTCCGAGCAGCACCGGCGCGTACTTCTTGTACCTGGCGACACCGGTCAGCTCCAGCAGATCAATCGGCGCCGGCTCCGCGGTGGTGTTGACTACCGGGGTGTTGGTCGCTGCGGCCGGAGTATCGGCTGCGCCTTCCGTTACCGGGCCGCCGGCCAGCTTGGCTTCCAGCGAATCCACGAACTCACCCATCAGTTTCTCCGAAACCTGCTGCAGCGTTCCGCTGCCGAATTGGGCCAGCTTGCCGACGATCTTGAGGTCGGTGTCGACGGTCACCCGGGTGCGTTCGCCGGCCTCGTGCAGCTGGGCGGTGACGGTGGCCGACGCGTTGCCGCTGCCGCGGGATTCTTTGCCTCGGGCGCTGATGACGGCGTGGTGCTGCGACGGGTCCCGTTCGAGGAACTGTGCCTTGCCGGTGAACTCGCTGGTCACCGGACCGACTTTGACCTTCACCCCGCCGAGGAAGTCATCGCCGTCCCGGCTGATCAATCGGGCGCCCGGCATCAGCGGGATGACCTGCTCCAGGTCGGAGAGCACATCCCAGGCCCGGTCGATGGGCGCGCTGACGGTGAACTCGTTGGCGATCTTCATGACTGTTCCTCTCAACCGGTGGCTGACGTGCTGAATTCGCTGAGCGCTTGTCCGATCACCTGGCGGTCATCCGGGGTTTTCGCCAGTGCGCCCAAAGTAGCGGTCACGTTCATGGTTTTCGCCTCGACCAGGTCCGCGACCCGAAGCGCAACCAATGCGGCGACCCAGTCGATGGTCTCGGCCACGCCGGGCGGCTTGTCCAGGTCGAGACCACGTGCTGCCGCGACGAATTGGGTGGCGCTTTCGATCAGCGGTGCCGTCGCTCCGCTAACCGTGCGCTGGACGATGGCGGCGGCTCGAGTCGGTTCCGGGTAGTCGATCCAGTGGTAGAGACATCGCCGGCGCAGCGCGTCGTGCAGGTCACGACTGCGGTTGGAGGTCAGCACCGCGACCGGTGGCTGCTCAGCGACGAAGGTGCCCAGCTCGGGTACCGTCACCGCGGCTTCACCCAGGAATTCCAGCAGCAGTGCCTCGAATTCATCGTCGGCGCGGTCGATTTCGTCGATCAGCAGCACCGGCGGTTTACCGCCGCGGTGACGCACGCACTGCAGAATGGGTCGATCCACCAGATAGGCTTCGGTGTACAGATCCGCCTCGTCGATGCGGGTGCCACGAGCCTCGGCAAGACGGATGTTGAGCAGCTGCCGCTGATAATTCCAGTCGTAGAGAGCCTCGCTTGCGGTCAGTCCCTCGTAGCACTGCAGCCGGACCAGCGGTGTCTCCAACACCGCGGCAAGGGTTTTCGCTGCGGTGGTTTTCCCCACCCCGGGTTCGCCCTCCAGCAGCAGCGGGCGGCCCAGGCTGACCGCCAGATAGATGGCGGCGGCGGTTCCGGCGTCCAACAGAAAATCCCGGGTGTCGAACCGGCGAACCACGTCGTCGACATCGGCGAACAACGTCACGACGTGTCCGATTCGACCAGTCGCCGATAGTCGTCCCAGGTGTCGACATCCAGCGGTACGGTGCCGTCCACGGCAAGCTCATAGACCGGGAAGCGTGCCGAGTGCACCAGCTTCCAGACGCCTTTGTCGCCATGCAACCGGATGAGTTCACCGAACATGCTGCGGCTCAGCCAGAACGGATGTCCTAAACCGTCGGTGTAACGGCACACGATGATGGGGCGGTTCGGCCCCTTCGCGACGATCCGCCGCACGGCTTCGACGTCCACGCCGGGTTGGTCACCGAGCATCAGCACGATCCCGGCGGCAGCCGGATCCACGCGTGCCAGGGCGATCCGCAGCGACGCCGAACAGCCGGTGCCGAAGTCCTCAACGGTGACCACGTCGATTCCGTCCAGTGCGACGGCGTCGCGCACCTGCTGCTCGGCACCGCCCAGGGTGACGATGATCTGGTCGAAGCCGCATCGGCGAGCCGCATCGAGGCTTGCCCCGAGCACTGTGGTGTTGCGGTACGGCAGAACTTGTTTCGGTGTTCCCAGCCGACGGGACCCGCCGGCGGCCAGCACGACGCCGGTGACCCGCGGCGCGGTCATCGGCGCTGCTCCGCGAACGCCTTGCGGCAGCCCGGAGCACAAAACCAGTAGTCGTCGTCTCCGATGCGGAGGTGCTCGGTGTCCGGCCCGGTCAATACCGTCATGCCGCACACCGGGTCGACCGCCTCCCTTAGCGCGGTGCTGTCGACGACAGCGTCGGCGACGGCCAGTTTCCCGCTGCGCAGCGCGGCGATGAGTTCCGCGACGATCGCCACCGCGATCTCGGCCGGCGTCTGTGCACCGATGTCAAGACCGACCGGGGTGTGCACCCGGTTGCGTTCGGCATCGGACAGACCGGCCTCAGCCAGGATCGCGGCACCGCGAACTTTGCTGGCCACCAAGCCGATATAGCCGACGCCGGTGTCTAGCGCGGTACGGATGACCTCGGCTTCGGCTCCGCCGTGGCTGGCGATCACCACCGCGGTGGTCTGCGCCCAGTCGCCGGCCTCGTCGCGGCGCACCTCATAGCCGAGCATGTCGCAGAACTGCGCCAGCGCGTCGGCGATCGGTGTAGCGCCACAGACCCGGATCAGCGGCGCGGGTAGCCGCGGAGCGAGATAGATTTCCAGGGCACCGCTGGACAGGCAGGGATTGACCACGATGGCCGCACCGGGGGCTTCCGGAAAATGCACGTCGCCGTCCGGCAGCACCCGCAACAGCACGCTCTCCCCGGCTTGCAGCGCTCCGAGCGCGGCTTTGCGCACCGAGTTCTGCGCACACTGGCCACCGACGAAACCCTCAATCGTGCCGTCGGCCAACAGGATCGCTTCGTCGCCGGTGCGCGCCGACGTCGGCTGCTGGGCACGTACCACGGTGGCGTGCACGAACGGCGTCCTGGATCGGACCAACTGCTCGGCGCGCGCGCTGATCTTCGTCATCGCCACGCCCTAGTACGGGGGCTCCGCGCGTCCCTGCATCGCCTCCCAGACCCGCGACGGCGTCAGCGGCATGTCGGCGTGCCGTACCCCGAACGGCGCCAACGCGTCCACCACCGCGTTGACCACCGCGGGCGGTGAGCCGACGGTGGCCGACTCACCCACGCCTTTCGCGCCGATCGGGTGATGCGGCGACGGCGTCACGGTGTGGCCGGTCTCCAGGTGCGGTACTTCCATCGCGGTGGGAATCAGATAGTCCATCAGCGACCCACCCAGGCAGTTGCCGTCGGAATCGAAGGCGATCATCTCCATCAGCGCCATCCCGATGCCGTCGACGATGCCGCCGTGCACCTGGCCCTCGATGATCATCGGGTTGATCCGGGTGCCGCAGTCGTCGACCGCCAGAAAGCGGCGCACCTTGACCACGCCGGTGCCGGGATCGATGTCGACCACGCAGAAGTACGCCCCATACGGGTAGGTCAGATTCGATGGGTTGTAACAGACTTCGGCGTCCAGACCGCCCTCGATGCCCTCCGGTAGGTCGCCGGCACCGTAGGCCCGCATCGCGATGTCTTGAATCGTCACCGACGCGGACGGGTCGCCCTTGACGTGGAAGGAGCCCTTCTGCCATTCCAGGTCGGCCACCGAAGCCTCGAGCATGCCGGACGCGATGATCTTGGCTTTGTCGCGGATTTTTCGGGCCACCAGCGCCGCGGCCGCACCGGAGACCGGGGTGGACCGGCTGCCGTAGGTGCCCAGCCCGAACGGGGTCTGGTCGGTGTCGCCGTGCACCA
>CAZPZQ010000166.1:0-7711 GCA_964590745.1 uncultured Mycobacterium sp.
CACGCTTGTGCCGATGCGTTCGGTGCCGCACCGGGTGATCTGCCTGGTCGGTCTGGACGACGGGGTGTTTCCGCGGATGGATCAGCCGGACGGCGACGACGTGCTGGCCCGCCGGCCGCTCACCGGAGAGCGCGACATCCGCTCCGAGGACCGCCAACTGCTGCTCGACGCGGTCTGCGCGGCCACCCAGACCGTGGTGATCACCTACACCGGCGCCGACGTGCACACCGGCGAGCGCCGACCACCCTCGGTACCGTTAGCCGAGCTGCTCGACGCGCTGGACGCAACCACACCCGCCCCGGTCCGCAGCCGGGTGGTCACCGAACATCCGTTGCAGCCCTTCGATATTCGCAACGTCAAGCCGGGAGAGCTGGTGCCCGACGGGCCGTTCACCTTCGACCCCACCGTGCTGGTCGCCGCCGAAGCCACCGCCGGGCAGCGGCGAGCGGTCAGCTCGTTCCTCAGCGAGGCGCTGCCGGCACCGCCGCCCGACGATGTGACCCTTCCCGAACTCGTCGACTTTTTCCGCAACCCGGTCAAAGGCTTCTTCACCGCGCTGGATTACACGCTGCCGTGGGAAGTCGACGGTGTCGACGACGCGATTCCGGTCGCCCTCACCGCCCTGCAGGAATGGGGCGTCGGCGAACGGATGCTGCAGGACATGTTGCACGGCATCCATCCGGAGACCAGCACGCACATCCAGTGGCGCCGCGGCGTGCTACCGCCGGCCGAGTTGGGTAAGCGCACCGCCTGCCGGCTCCGGGACTGCGCCCGCGAATTGGCGGTCGAAGCGTTGCGATACCGCGATGGTGATCCCGAATCGTTTGATGTGGCGGTCGATCTCGGCCGTGGACGTCAGCTCAGCGGCACGGTATCGGGGATCTACGGCGACCGTCTGGTGTCGGTGACCTACTCCAAGCTGGACTGTCGGCACCTGCTGCGGGCGTGGCTACCGTTGGTCGCGTTGGCGGCTCAGTTTCCGGGTCGGTCCTGGTCGGCATCGTGCATCGGACGCGGGCCGCACACCGAGCTTATCGTGCATCGGATACTCACCACGCCAACAGATCCCGCTGCTGTCCTCGCCGATCTGGTGGCGCTCTACGACGCCGGCCGGCGCGAGCCACTGCCGCTGCCGGTGCGCACCTCCCATGCCTGGGCGGAAGCCCGCGCACACCGCGCCGACCCGCAGACCGCCGCACTGCGGCGGTGGCGCTCGAACGACCACTTCCACGGTGAAGACCAGGAACCGGCATGCCAGCAGACGTGGGGCGAGCAGGCCCCGCTGGAGGCGATCCTCGGGGTACCGCGGCCCGGCGAACAGGTGGCCGGCGAGACCACCCGACTCGGCGCGCTGGCCGTCCGGCTGTGGACTCCGTTGCTCGAGGCCGAACGGACGGTGGACTGATGCAACCGTTCGACCTGCTTGGTCCGCTGCCCGACCCGGGCGCGACCACAGTGCTGGAAGCCAGCGCCGGCACCGGCAAGACGTTCGCCTTGGCCGGCTTGGCTACCCGCTATCTCGCCGAGGGGGTGGCCACGCTGGATCAGATGCTGCTGATCACGTTCAGCCGGGCCGCCACCCGCGAGCTGCGTGAGCGGGTCCGCGAACAGATCGCCGAAACGGTTGCCGCACTGGATGGCTCACCGGCGACCGAGCCCAACGATCTGCTCACGTACCTCTTGGACGGTACCGAAGCCCAACGGCGGCAACGGCGTCGGCTGCTGCACAACGCGTTGGCGCGGTTCGACGCCGCCACGATCGCGACCACCCACCAGTTCTGTCAACTGGTGCTGAAGTCCCTCGGCGTGGCCGGCGACACCGCAGCCGGGGTCAGGTTGGTGGAAAGCCTGGACGAGTTGGTGGTCGAAATCGTCGACGACCTGTATCTGGCCAGGTTCGGAAACCAGCCGGACGACCCGCTGCTCAGCCACCCCGACGCGGTGGAATTGGCCCGGCAGGTGGTCAACGACCCGTACGCCCAACTACGCCCGGCGCACCCGCAGCCTGACACCGCGGCGCAGGCGAGGCTGGAATTCGCCGAGGCGGTACGCGCCGAACTGGAACTGCGCAAGCACCAGCGTTCGGTGCTCGGCTACGACGATCTGTTGAGCCGGCTGGCCACGGCGCTGGAGCGAGACGACGCCGACGCCCGCGACCGGTTGCGGCGACGTTGGCCCATCGTGATGGTCGACGAGTTTCAAGACACCGACCTGGTGCAGTGGCAAGTGATTTCCCGGGCGTTCAGCGGCGTCTGCACCTTGATCCTGATCGGCGACCCCAAGCAGGCGATCTACGGGTTCCGCGGCGGCGACATCTACACCTATCTGCGGGCGGTCGGCACCGCCGACGCGCAGCGCACCCTGCCGGTGAACTGGCGCAGCGACCAGGCCCTGGTGGACCGCGTGCAGACGGTGCTGCGCGGCGCGGCGCTGGGCCACCCGGACATCGTGGTGCGAGACATAACGGCGCGCCGCACCGACCGGCGGCTGGTCGGCGCACCGAACGACGCTCCGTTTCGGCTGCGGGTGGTGAGCCGCAACCCATTTGGCGTCGCCGACACCAAGACCATACCGATTGGTCGGCTGCGCGAGCATATCCCGGCCGACCTCGCCGCCGACATCGCCACCCTGCTGGCCAGTCCGGCGACGTTCGACGGAAAGCCGTTGGGTCCGGGCCAGGTCGCGGTGATCGTGGAGAACAACCGAGATGCCCGCTCCTGCCAGGACGCGCTGATCAACGCCGGTGTCGCCGCCGTCTACACCGGCGACTCCGACGTGGTCAACTCACCGGCCGGCGACGCGTGGCTGTGCCTGCTGGAGGCATTCGACCAAACCCATCGCAGTGGGTTGGTGCGGGCCGCGGCGGCGACGCCGTTCTTCGGCAAGACCGCCGCCGAACTGGCCGCCGGCGGCGACCGGCTGACCGACCAGGTGGCCGCGACTCTGCGGGACTGGGCGGACCACGCTCGAAACTACGGGCCCGCCGCGGTTTTCGAAGCGGCGAACCTATCCGGGATGGCCCGGCGGGTGCTGGGCCGGCTGGACGGTGAGCGGATGATGACGGACCTGGCCCATATCAGTCAACTGCTGCATGAGGTGGCGCATCGCGAACCGCTCACCTTGCCGGCCCTGCGGGCCTGGTTGCGCCAGCAGCGCGCGGAGCGGGCCGGCGCACCGGAACGCAATCGCCGGCTGGACAGCGACGCCGAAGCGGTGCAGGTTCTGACCGTGTGGGGCGCCAAGGGGCTGCAGTTCCCGGTCGTCTACCTGCCGTTCGCGTTCAACCGGCACGTCAGGATCGACGACGTGCCGCTGTTTCACGACGACGGTGTGCGCTGCCGCTACGTCGGCGGCCCGGACATGCCCGACCGGGACCACTTCCGGCAGCTCAGCAAGGAAGAGGCGGCCCGCAACGACATCCGGTTGACCTATGTGGCATTGACCCGCGCCCAGTCGCAGGTCGTTGCCTGGTGGGCACCGTCGTTCGACGAACCAGACGGCGGGCTGTCCCGGCTGTTGCGCGGCCGCGGCATCGGCGAGGCGGAGGTGCCGGAACGCTGCCAACCCAAGTCCATCTGCGACGAGGAAGCCCTGGAACTGTTCGGCAGGTGGGAGGCCGCTGGCGGGCCGGTCGTCGAACAGTCCGTGATCGCCCCGCCGGTGGTGCTGCCGCGAACCGAGGCGCCGGATGGGCTGGCGGTGCGCCACTTTCACCGCGCGATTGACACCACCTGGCGGCGCACCTCCTACTCGGCGCTGATCCGCGGAGCCGAAAGCATCGGAGTGGGCAGCGAACCCGACCTTGGACTGCGCGACGACGAAGGCGCGGCGGAGACCCCGGTGCCGTCACCGCCGTCGCCGGGCGGAACGGCTGTTCCGTCGCCGATGGCCGGGCTGCCGGCCGGTGCGGCGTTCGGGTCACTGGTGCATAAGGTGCTGGAGACCGCCGACCCGACGGCGCCGGATCTGGCCGCCGAATTGACCGAGCAGGTGCGCGCCCACACCGGCTGGTGGGCCGTTGACGCCGACCCGTCGGCGCTGGCGGACGCATTGGTGCCGATGCACGACAGCCCGCTGGGCCCGCTGGCCGCCGGGCTGACATTGCGCCAGCTCGGGCTGCCAGACCGGCTGCGCGAACTGGACTTCGAGATCCCGCTGGCCGGCGGTGACCGCGCCGACACCGTCGTGCCCGAGGTGTCCTTGTTCGACGTGGGTGAGTTGCTGCGCACCCATCTGCCCAGCGATGACCCGTTGGCGTCCTACGCCGACCGGCTGACCGCCGCCGGCCTTTCCGACCAGCGGCTGCGCGGCTACCTGTCCGGTTCCATCGACGTGGTGCTGCGGCTGCCCGAGCAGCGCTACCTGATCGTCGACTACAAAACCAACCGGCTCGGCGACACCGCCGCCGACTACGGCCCCGCGCAGCTGACCGCCGCGATGCTGCGCCACGATTATCCACTCCAGGCGCTGCTGTACACCGTTGTGTTGCACAGGTTTTTGCGGTGGCGCCAGCCCCGCTACCAGCCGGAGGAGCAACTGGCCGGGGTGCTGTACCTGTTCGTGCGCGGCATGTGCGGGCCGGACACCCCGGTGATCGACGGGCATCCCGGCGGGGTGTTCAGCTGGCGCCCACCGGCCGAGCTGGTGGTGGCGCTGTCGGATCTGCTGGACGCCGGGCGGGCCGCCGCATGACCGCCACTAGTGCCACCAGCGACCGGGACCTGCTGGACTGGCGAATCGCGCGGCACGCCACCGGTTTGCTGCGGACGTTCAACCAGGCCGGCGTCCTCGACGCCGCCGACGTGCACGTTGCCGCTCGGCTGACCGCGCTGGTCGGCGAATCCGATGAAACCGTCGCCCTGGCGGTGGCGCTGACGGTGCGGGCGCTGCGCGGCGGATCGGTCTGTATCGACCTGCGGTCAGTGGCCGAACAATCCGGGGCAGCCGAATTGCCCTGGCCCGCGGCGGAACCGTGGCTGTCCGCCGTGCGAGCCAGCGCGCTGCTGGGCGACCCACCGGTGTTGCGGCTCTACGGCGGTGACCTGCTCTACCTGGATCGCTACTGGCGAGACGAGCAGCAAGTCTGCACCGACCTGTTGAATCTGTTGGCGGTGCCGCCGCCGAAGCCGCTGCCGGTATCGGAGCGGTTGTTTCCCCCCGGGTATCAAGAGCAGCGCACCGCGGCGGAAATCGCGCTGACCCAATCGGTGACGGTGCTGACCGGCGGCCCCGGCACCGGGAAAACCACCACGGTCGCCCGATTGCTCGCGCTGCTGGCCGAGCAGGCCGAGGCGGTCGGCCGGCCGAACCTGCGGATCGCGCTGGCGGCGCCGACCGGCAAGGCCGCCGCCCGGCTGCTCGAGGCGGTGCAGCTCGAAGTCGGCCGGCTGGACCCGGTTGACCAGGACCGGCTTGCCGGGCTGCGGGCGATGACGCTGCACCGGCTGTTGCGCAGCAAGCCGGACAGCTCGACCCGGTTTCGGCACGACCGCACCAACCGATTGCCGCACGACGTCATCGTCGTCGACGAAACGTCGATGGTGTCGCTGACGATGATGGCCCGGCTGCTGGAAGCGGTGCGGTCGGGCACCCGGCTGATCCTGGTCGGCGACCCGGATCAACTGGCGTCGGTGGAGGCCGGGGCGGTGCTGGCGGATCTGGTCGACGGACTGGGGGCGCGCACCGGCACCCGCATCGCAGCGCTGAAGACGTCCCATCGGTTCGGCGCGTCGATCGGCGCGCTGGCCACCGCCATCCGCGACGGTGACGCCGACCGGGTCGTCGAACTGCTGCGCGTCGGCGACGCGGGCATCGAGTGGGTTGACTCGGCCGATCCGGCTGACCGGCTGCGTCCCATCGTGGTGCGGCATGCGCTGCGGCTGCGGAGAGCCGCGCTGTTGGGAGCGGATGCCGCGGCGCTGGCCGCCCTGGACGAGCACCGACTGTTGTGCGCGCACCGGCACGGCCCGTTCGGGGTGACGCACTGGAACCGACAGGTGCAGCGGTGGCTGACCGAGGAAACCGGGGACGCGCACTGGTCGCCCTGGTATGCCGGGCGTCCGGTGCTGGTCACCGCCAACGATTACGGCTTGGGTGTGTTCAACGGCGACACCGGGGTGACGGTGCGACACGACGGTGTGTTGCGCGCGGTGATCGCCGGCGCCGACACCACGCTGGAGTTCGCCACCAGCCGGCTGGCCGACGTCGAAACCATGCACGCGATGACCATCCACAAAAGTCAGGGCAGCCAAGCCGACGAGGTGACGGTGCTGCTGCCGTCGGCGGACTCGCGACTGCTGACCCGGGAGCTGTTTTACACCGCGGTCACCCGGGCGAAAGCCACGGTGCGGGTGGTCGGCCCGGAAGCGTCGATCCGCGCCGCGGTGCATCGACGGGCGGTGCGGGCGAGCGGACTGGCGCAGCGGTTGCGGGAAGCGTGACGGCTCAGGATTGCGCGGCGGCCGTCCCGCTGCGGATGTTCCGGCGGCCCTACGAACTCGGGCATGTGCGCCCGCCTCAGAGCGACAACACCGGCCCCCAAGCCAGCCGGGGAGATCCATACCGACCATGAGGCCGGTCAGATCCTCCGCGAACTGCGCGACCGCGAACGTTACTGATGCTCTACCTCGATACCTCCGCGTTGGTGAAGCTGGTGCGCCGCGAACCGGAAAGTGATGCCCTGGCCGACTGGCTCGACGCGCATACCTCCGACGTGTGGGTGTCGTCCGCGCTGATCGAGGTGGAACTCCCGCGCGCCCTGCAGCGGCTCGATCCGGCGCTGCTGCCCCAGATTCCCGCGATGGTGGCGCGGGTAGGGCGCTACGAGATCGACGAGGTGGTGCGCGCTGCGGCCGCGGCGTATCCAGGTCCGGCCCTGCGGTCGCTGGACGCGATCCACCTAGCGACCGCACACGCGGTGTTCGGGGGCCGACTGACCGCATGGGTCGGCTATGACGAGCGGCTGCTCGCAGCCGCTGCCGAGCTTGGTTTGCCAACCGCTGCACCGGGGCGGTGAAGTCACGACGTTGGCGTCGCATTGCTGTCGGTGCCCGCGGTTAACATCACGACGTGAGCCGCACCGGTCATCAATCCGACAGCTCCGGCGGGCCGATCATCGGACTCCTCGTCATCATCGCCGTGCTGTGGTGGCTGCGCTGGATCATCGTCGCCGCCGCCGTGATCACCGCACTGGTCTTGCTCACCCGATGGGCGACCCGGCGGTACCGGGCGGGTCGAGCAGCCGAACAGGCCCGCCTGGACGCGATCAGACGACGCGCCGACATCCAGAATGCGCAGGTTCTGCGTGGTGATCCGGCCGGCTTCTTCGGCGCATACCGACTGCCGGATCCGGAACTGATCCCGGCCTGGTACGCCGGCTCCCCGACGCAACGGCCGGCGACCCGCCGACCGCGGCCCGCGGCGCAGCACCGGCAGCGGCGTCGGCCGCCATAAGCGCATCGGCGCCCGGTCGCATGCACCACACTGGAGCCTATGGCGGATACCGGTGACTCGCGGGTGGCGGTGTACCTCGACTTCGACAACATCGTGATCTCGCGCTATGACCAGGTCAACGGGCGCAGCTCGTTTCAGCGGGATCGGGCCAAGGGGCTGCGCAAGTACCCCGATCGGCTGGCCCGGGCCACCGTCGACGTCGGCGCGATCATCGACTTCGCGTCGTCGTTCGGGACGCTGGTGCTCACCCGCGCCTACG
>CAZPZQ010000167.1:0-6082 GCA_964590745.1 uncultured Mycobacterium sp.
ACTGGCGGTGCGCGATGGGTTCGCCGAAAGCTTCGCGCTCCTTGATGTAGGGCATCACGTAGTCGAGCACCGCGTGGCAGGTACCGACCGCCAGGGCGCCCCAACCTAGCCGGGACAGCGCGACCGCTTCCGAGTAATCGCTGTCGGTTGCCTCGGCTTCGCCTAACCGGGCGTTCAACGGTACCGACACCTTGGTCAACTCGATCTGGCCCAGTGCCGCGGCGCGGATGCCCATGCTGGGGTCGGGTTTCACGCTCAGGCCCTTGGTCGACGATTCAACGATGAACAACGCCGGCTTGCCGTTGAGTTGGGCGGCGACGACGAATAATTCGGCGTCGGCAGCAGCCGGGACCAGCGACTTCACCCCGTCCAACCGGTAGCCGCTGGGGGTGCGCACCGCTGTGGTCTTCAAATTCGTCGGATCGAACAGTGGTTGCGGCTCGGTGATCGCTACACAGGCCTGCGGAACATTCTCACCGGCGAACTCAGTCAGGTAGGTGGCCTGCTGGTCGGCGCTGCCCCAGTGGGTCAGCGCTGAAGCAACCCCGCCGGGAGCCAGGATCGGCAGTGCCAGACCCATGTCGCCATACGCCAGAGCTTCGGCGACCAGAACATTGGTGACCGCGGAGCGATGTGCCGCGATGCCTTCGAAATCTTCCGGGATGTTGATCGCGGTGATGCCCAGCTCGGCCGCTTTACCGATCAGTTCGGGTGGATAGCCGGCCGCCTCGTCGGCGTCATGGGCAGCCGGACGCAGAATCTCCGCGGCAAACTCGTCCACGGTTTCGACGATGAGCTCCTGGTCGTCGTCCGGGGTCAGGTCGAAGTAATCCTTACCGCTGGCCTTGAGCCGAGTGGGTGCCTTACCCAGGCCCTGAACCCGCTTGAACTGGCGGTTAGCGGCGCCGGCGACGGAAAAGATCGTCTTTACCCCATACTGCAGCCCGCGATTGAGCGGGTCCCGCAGGCCGTAGCGGTCCAGAAATTCCTGGCCCACCAACGGCGTGACCAGGGCCAAACCAATCTCGGTGGGAGTGCGACGCCGCCGGTTCGGAGCGGCTTGTCGTTGCCGGTCGGTGCGTAGTCCGCGAGCCTTGGCGCCGTTGGTGGCCGGGGCGGAGTCAGTCATGTCAGAGCCTCACTGAAGTGGGTGAAGTGCCGGTAACCGTATCTTACTCCAAAGTAAGATACGGTGTTTTGGTGGCCACCGCACCACCCGGACCCGGGGGGACGGGCCGACGACTGAGCCGGCTAGCTGCTGGGTTGGCAGCACTTTGCGCGGGTCGAGCAGCGCGTGCAGGGCTGGTCGGTTTCACTGTGCGTTGAGGGCGATGATGAGCGCCGATCGCCGCCCTGGCCGCACACTCAACGCCCTGGTCGCACACTCAACGCCCGGGTCGCACACTCAAGGCGTGCGGCGAACAGCTCGCCGGCGGCTCAGCCAACCGGTCATTGAAGGGCAGCCAGCACCTGATCGTGCAGCAGCGCATTGCTGGCCACCGCGCTGCCGCCATGGGGTCCGGCGACACCGTCCAGACCGGTGAACCGGCCGCCTGCCTCGCGGACCAGCACGTCGAGCGCCGCCAGGTCCCATACCGACACCGCCGGTTCGATGGCGATGTCGACCGCGCCCTCGGCGACCAAACAGTAGGACCAGAAGTCGCCGTAGCCGCGCACCCGCCACACCCGGTCGGTCAACTCCAGGAAGCGGTCGCGCAGGCCGCGTAGTGCCCAGCCGGACAGGCTGGCGAACGCCAGACTCGCGGAACCCAGGTCGGCTATCGCCGACACCGAGAGCTGTTGAGCCGGCGCGCCGCCGACGGAACCGAACGCGCCTCGCCCACCGGCGGCCCACCAGCGCCGGTCAAGCGCCGGGGCGCTGACCACGCCGACGCACGGCACGCCGTCGTCGAGCAGCGCGATCAGTGTGGCCCAGATCGGCACGCCACGCACGAAATTCTTGGTGCCGTCGATCGGGTCGATAATCCACTGGCGACCGCGGAAAGTCGTGGTGCCGCCGAACTCTTCTCCGAGGATGGCGTCATCGGGCCGGTCAACCGCCAACGCTTGGCGTAACACCCGCTCGACCGCCTGGTCGGCGTCGGTGACCGGGGTCAAGTCCGGTTTGGTATCGACGCGCAGGTCTAACGCGCCGAAACGGGCCAATGTCACGGCGTCTGCTCGATCGGCCAGAGCCAGGGCCAGGGTGAGATCGTCGCCCACCAACGGTGTCGCTGCTCCCGACGGCGGCTGGTCTCCGGTCTTATCGCCCATTGCCACATTGTCGCCGACGCACCGCCGACGCCTGGCCGCAGTCCTACCATGGGCAGGGTGTGGGAGTTCTGGACGCTGCTGTTGTTGATCGCCATTCTGGCGGTGGTGGTGGCGCCCAGGTTCATCCGGCCGGGGCCCGGTGGGGGACCGGTGGCGGGAACCCTGCTGGTCACCGGGGTCAGCCCGCAGCCGGAGGCGACCGGAGAGCAGTACGTCACCCTCGCCGGCGTCATCCACGGACCCACCGTGAGCGAATACGAAACCTACCAGCGTATCGCCGTCGACGTCGACGAGTGGCCGACCGTCGGTCAGTTGCTGCCGGTCGTGTATTCGCCACGGAATCCGGACAACTGGAGTTTGACTCGGTGAAACGAGCACACAGCGTCCCGGGCGGAGACTGGTGTTAACCGTTGACGGCGCGCGCATGTCGGGCAGCGGCATGATCGTTCGTTACGCGGTGACGCTCGCGGCGCTGTGTCGCCGCCCGGTCCGCGTCATCAATGCCCGGCAACAAAGACCAAACCCGGGCTGAGGCCCCAGCATGTGATGGGCGCGCAGGCGTGTGCCGACCTTTGTGGAGCCACGGTCGAGGGCCTCGACATCGGCAGTTGCACAGTCGAATTCAGCCCCGACCGTCGAATCCGGGGCGGCAGTTTCGAATGGGACATCGGGACCGCTGGCTCGGCCGCCAGCTGGCGTTGACTGTCCTGCCGGTTGCCTGTTTCGCAAGTGGACCGGTAAGGGCGCGTATCACCGGCGGATTATTCCAACATTTCGCCGCGTCGCCGTTCCACCTGGATCGGGTGCTCGGCCCGCTGCTCGGCTCGATGGGTGTTGATGTGTTGTTGGATGTTGTGCGCCGCGGGTTTGTGCCCGGTGGTAGCGGTGTGGTCGGTCTGACGGTGACACCCAGACTGGCCGGCCTTGACCCACTAAGGCTTACCGCCGTTGGTGAAGTCCGCGCAGTGCAGGGCGTTGCCCTGTCCAGCCACCTCAGCGAACGGGAGGTCAGCGCGCGGATGGCAACCACGTGTGAAGTACAGATCCGAGGTGCGGGCCTGGCGTGCGTCATCGACCGGCCTAGACGATGTCACCGCGGTGCAGTCGGGCGCGTGCTTGGCGATCTGGGCGACCAGCGACACCGGGAGCTGGTTCGGAGCGGACCGGGCCGGCAAGCGTGGCCGGTCATCGGAGCAGATCGGTCGCTTTGTTACGACGACGTTCGTCGAGGACGTGCGCAGCGGGGCAACGGTGGACCGGCACCTGGCCGATCAACTCGCATTGTTCTATGTGCTGGCTCGTGGCCGGTCCGACTACATCGTGCCGGGCAGAAGCGCGCACCTGGAAAGTAACCTGTGGCTTGCCGGGCTTTTCGGTGCTGACCTGCGCGACGACGACCGGCGCGTCCAGATCGGGGGGATAGGGCTGACCCGGTAAGCGGCCCCACCTGCCGAACTGGGCCGAGCTGGTCCACATGCCGAACTTGAGCGTCTGGATCGGGACCGAAAGCGACCGTCCCGGCGACAGCGGCGGCGCAGACCTTCGGCGAGGCGACCCCGCTGGGGTGGAATCCGGCGGACACCCGACGGCGGACCGTACGCTGCACCCGTGTCTGCCCGGGAGTTGGTCGTGCTCGGTACTGCCAGCCAGGTGCCGACCCGTCGACGCAATCACAACGGGTATCTGCTGCGCTGGGACGGTGAGGGGCTGCTGTTTGACCCGGGGGAAGGAACTCAGCGGCAGCTGACGTTCGCCGGGGTGGCGGTCAATGCCGTGACCCGGCTGTGCCTGAGTCATTTCCACGGTGACCACTGTCTAGGGGTGCCGGGCATTGTGCAGCGCATGTCGATGGACCAGGTGCGACACCCGGTATCGGCGTACTTTCCCGCGTCGGGCCGGGAATTCTTCACCAGGCTGCGCCATGCCTGCGTGTTCCATGACACCGTCGACTTGCGCGAGCGGCCGATCGGGGCGGACGGGCCGGTTGCTGAGGGGGCGTTCGGGATGCTGGAGGCGCGCAAACTCGACCACACGCTCGATGCGATCGGTTATCGACTGGTCGAGCCCGACGGCCGGCGTTTCGTGGCGAAACTCCTGGCGCAGCAGGGCATTACCGGACCCGCCGTTGGAGAGCTGGAGCGGGCCGGCTCGATCTCGGTGGGCGGCCGGACGGTTCGGCTGGCCGATGTGAGCGAGCCGCGGCGCGGGCAGCGCTTCGCATTCGTGATGGACACCCGGCTGTGTGATGCCGTCTATGCGCTTGCCGACGATGCGGATCTGCTGGTGATCGAGGCCACGTTTCTCGCCCGAGACGCCGAGCTGGCCGATCGGTATGGGCATCTGACCGCACGGCAGGCAGCCCAGGTCGCCGCCGAGTGCAAGGTACGCCGCCTGGTGCTCACGCACTTCTCCCAGCGCTACCCGGACACGGCTGAACATTTTCACGAAGCGTCCGAGGTTTTCGGCGGGTCCATCATCGTGGCCGAGGATCTGACCCGGGTCCCGGTACCCGAGCGAGCCGGACGCACGGGCCGCTCGCGGTCCGACAGCTGAACCGGGAACGTCCATCAGCTAGTGACGTTGCTACACCGTCGATCACTGCGCCGGGGAAATGAGCCCGTAATGACCGTCGTAGCGGCGATACAGCACGCTGCCGCGGCCGTTGGTGCTGTCCACGAAGAACAGAAACGGCTGATCGAGCAGGCCGAGCCGCTCGGTGGCCTCTTGCGGGGTGAGACGCGGCGCCGGATGCGAACTAATGGTCAGGGGAAGTTCGAACGGAGCCAATTGCTCTGCCGGCACCGGATCGATCTGAGCGAGACGGTGACCGGTCGGCCCGTCCCGATACAGCACGCTGTCCTGGCCGGTGCGTTCCTCGGTGAAGAGGTGAAAATCGTAGTCGAGCAGGTCCATTTCCAGCGCGGCTTCATCGACGGTGTTGGCGGCCAGGGTGAACGCCTTGCGCCGGATGATCTCACGCTCGCCGGGCGGGCGGGGAAAATAGTCCGGGCGCTGCGTCGGCTCGGACTCGCGCCGCCATTCACCCGGACGACCGGTAGGCATCCGGCCGCGCCGGGCGCCCCAGTGTCGGGCAACTCGGTCGAGTTGGTTGCGCAGCCGTGCCGCAAGGAGGTCGATCGCGTCGTAGCTGCTGATGCCGTCAACTTGGGCGCGGACCAGACGACCGTTGACGTCCAGGTTGGCCTGGGCCAACCAGTCGCGGGCTCGTGCCGGATTGGCCTTCTTGATCAACCTCACCCGGGCGTCGAGGACCGGCTGATCGATGAGGCGCGCCAGTGCACCGATCTTCTCGCGCGCGTATCCCTCGACGTCCGGGTGCTTGCCATCGGTTGTCACCCTGACGTCGAAGTCCCGTGCTGAATCCGGATCACCGCCCACGCCTCCACCATATGCACCAGCCGGCGGCCGGCCGGCGGTTCGAGGCGGATCGACTCTGCGCGGGGTGCGTCAGCCCTTGCCGATGCGCAGCAGCTCGGCGATGCTGGCCAGCTTGACCCGGGGACGGCCATACGGTTCACCGGTCGACCGCTCGTAGCTGTCGATCAGCTGCCATTGCTCATCGGTGACCAGGTCCGGCTGGCGAGACAGCAGCCACTGTTTGAGCTCCTCGTCGTAGTCCGGTCCGACATCGGCCAGGGTGGCTGCAGCCAGATCGGCGGCCAGCGTGTCGACGGTGGCCTGCGAGTCACTTTTGTTGCTGCCGATCACCCCGGACGGTCCGCGCTTGATCCAGCCCACCACGTACTGGTTGCGGGTGCCGTTGATGCGACCGTCGGTGTGCGGGATG
>CAZPZQ010000167.1:6092-7704 GCA_964590745.1 uncultured Mycobacterium sp.
GGCAGCCCGGGGGTGGGCACCCCGCGGTAGCCAACCGACCGCACCACCAGTTGAGCCGGCAGCACTTCACGCTCACCGGTGTCCTTGGCAACCACCCGGCCGTTTTCGCCGGTAACCAACTCGTTGCGGCCCAGCACGATTTCCTCCACCCGGTCCGTCCCGCGGATCTCGATCGGCGAAGTGTAAAACCGAAACACGATGCGGCGGTGTCCCGGATGCGTTTCGCGGCCCACATAGCCGCGCAGCACTTTGACGTTCTGCTTCGGGTTTTTCGGCGCCGCTTCGATGTCCTCGTCGGAGATGCCGGCGAACTCCGCCGGATCGATCACCACGTCGACGTTCTCGAGGCCCTTGAGTTCACCGAGTTCACGCAACTCCGGGCTGGTGAAGGTGGCCTGCAGCGGACCGCGCCGGCCGATGATCACCACCTCTTCGACCTGGCACGGCTCCAACAGTTCCAACGCGTGATCGGCGATGTCGGTGCTGCGCAACTCATCAGGATCGGTCACCAGGATGCGTGCCACGTCCAACGCCACGTTGCCGTTGCCGACGACGACCGCGCGCTGACACGACAGATCGGGCCGGCGGTCATGGAAGTGCGGGTGTGCGTTATACCAGCCGACGAAGTCGACAGCGGCGATACTGCCGGGCAGCTCCTCGCCCGGGATGCCCAGGTGCCGGTCGGTTTGGGCGCCGACCGCATAGATCACCGCGTCGTACCGCTCGGCCAGCTCATCGGTCTGCACATGCTCGCCGACCACGATGTTGCCGAAGAACCGGAACCGCGGATCCGATGCGGTTTTCTCGAACTGCGCGCTGATCGATTTGATCTTGGGATGATCCGGTGCAACCCCGGACCGCACCAGTCCCCACGGTGTCGGCAGCATTTCCAGCATGTCCACCCGCACGTCGACGTCGGCCTGGTTGGCGGCCAGTTTGAGCAGCGATGCCGCGGCGAAATAGCCGGACGGGCCGGACCCGACAATCGCTACATGATAAGGACGCATCTTCGACAGCCTTCTGTTCAACGCCCGCTGTCGCGGTCTCGCGGGCAGCCACCGTTACCCTCCGATGCTAAACGTCGCACCGAACCGGACGGTGGTCGCCGGTCGCCGGTGCGCGGCGTCGCCGGTAACGTGGACATGCGTGGAAGCCGACCGACAAGCCGATATCGTCGCCCTGAACACCACCTTGACCACGGTGGAGCGGGTGCTCGACGTCGACGGTCTGCGCAGTCGCATCGACAAGCTCGAACATCAGGCATCCGATCCGAACCTGTGGGATGACCAGACGCACGCGCAGCGGGTCACCAGTGAGCTGTCTCACGCTCAGGGCGAACTGCGTCGCGTCGAGGATCTGCGCCGCCGGCTGGACGATCTGCCGGTGCTCTATGAAATCGCAGCCGAGGAAACCGAAGCCGAGCCCGCGGCGGCCGCACGCGCCGAAGCCGATGCCGAGCTGGCCGCGTTGCGCGCCGACATCGAGGCGATGGAAGTGCGCACCCTGCTATCCGGCGAATACGACGAGCGGGAGGCGCTGGTGACCATCCGGTCTGGTGCGGGCGGGGTGGACGCCGCCGACTGGGCCGAGATGCTGATGCGGATGTACCTGC
>CAZPZQ010000168.1:0-7695 GCA_964590745.1 uncultured Mycobacterium sp.
TGTTGCCGCCATAGATGATCACCGTGTCGTCGTTGGCGATGCCGCGGTCGGAAAGCAGTTTGGAAAACTGCTCGGCATCGATGAAGTCGCGCTTGATCGGATCCTGCAGATCTTTGCGCCAATCCAGTCGGATCGCTCCTGGGATGTGGCCGGTGTCGTAGGCGCTGGTGTCCTCGTCGACTTCCACGAAGACGGTGTTGGCAGCATCGAGATTGCTCTCGGCCCAGTCGGTCGAGACCAGGACATCGGAGCGGGCCATGGCGGGGATCCTTTCGCTTACTGGGGTGGAAACACTGCTGCGGTTGCGGCCGGTCTAGGCAGCCGTCGCAGCCGCGCGACCAGGGGATAAAGCCGACAGCCCAGGCAGATGCCGAAGGCTGCGTTGAGCAAGGCCGCCACCAGAGCGGACGCCGTCGCGATCTGACCCACCGAGGTACCTGCGCCCGGGCCGGCCGCGAAGCCGACTATTCCGGCCACCGCGAACACCAGCCCGACGAACTGGGCGAACTGCAGCGGTGCCGCCGGCTCCCAGGCGGTCGGCGGTGCTAACCGGGGCCGCACCACGCGGGCGAACACCACAGCGTACGGGTGCTGGCGGGGTCCGCTCAGCGCGCCGACGGCGAACACGGCCGCCTGCACACTCAGCACCACGGCTGCCGCAGTCGAATTGAACCCGGAGATGATCAGGACCGCCACCAACGCGGCGGTGGTGATCCAGGCGGCGAACCGGGGACCCCGAACGTCTACCCGGCTGGCGTCGGTGCTCGACATGGTGGGGCTCCTCGCTGCTGGTTTTGCGGACCGGAGTGGCGGAAACCCGCCACAGTGTTTTTGTGGGCCGTTCCGAGAGCGGCGTAACGACGCGGCTACTCAGCAGCAACAACAGCAGCAACCCGCGGTGCGGCACAGATCAACTGCGCGGCGCTTGGTGAGCAGGAGCTCAAGGCGGGTCAGCACGTCGCACAGCTTACCCAATCGGTGACCGATCAGACCAACAAAGGCTCCAGTGCCGACCGCAGGGCGGCGGCGGTCGGAACGCCGGTGGCCCGGTACCGTTGGCGTCCGTGCGCGTCGAAGATCAATGTCGTCGGCAGCGACAGCACCGAAAGACGGCGCGTCACAGCCGGATTGGCATCGATGTCGACTTCGACGTAAGCTACCCCACCCAGGTCACTGCAGACTTGGCTGACGACCCGTTCTACCTGGGCGCACGGTCCGCACCACGGCGCGGAGAAGTGCACAACGGTCGGTTCGCGGTGCGCCAGGCCGAGGTCACTGATGTTCGGGCCGAGGATATCCGTGGACGTCGGGTCGGTTTCCCGCAGCACCCCGGACCGGCGGGTGAGCAGCCCTCCGATGAATCCGGCCAGCACTAATCCGGAAACGATCGCCAGGACCGCGCTAACCATGGCCCACCGCCTTCGCACCAGCCGGCATCGTCGCCGGGTTACCCATGGCCCGCCTCATGCCTGTCTGAACTCTTCGAGACTGATCGTCACTCCCGCGGTGATGCCTTCGACGATCACGTCCGAGCCGCGCGCGCCCTGACTGGTCGGGACCACTCCGAACGGCAGCTTTTGCTGGGGCACCGTGCCGCGGAACGCGGCCAGCACCGCATCGCGCTGGTGGTCGGGAACCCGCTGATTGGCGGTATCCGGGCCGGTCAGAATGCGGGTCGGGGTGAACACCAGCGTGCTGCCGTCAGGTCCGGCGACCGACAGGTCGACCGATACGCTGACCCGCTTGTCGAACCCGGCCGACTTCGGTGTCCCGGTGAACACCAGCCCGCGGCTGCCGGAGATGCCGGATTCAGTGGTGCCGCCGGTGGCGTCGTTGGTTTCGGCCGGCGGAGCCTCCACCATCAAGTCGCGGATACCTAGATAACGGCCAAGATGCACCGAATCGATGATGATGCGGCTTTCCAATTTGTCGACCGGGATTCTGGCACCGGGGTTGATCAGCCAAGATCCATCCGTCAGATCCACTCCATGCATGGTGGCTTCCAGCATGGCCGTGCCGACCATCGGTTGGTCGACCCCACGGGCTTTGATTTCCAACTCGTCGTAATGCTCCCGGGCCGCTTGGGGAATGAACGGGAAGCCGAGGATGGCGACGAATGGGTCTGAGCCAAGGTCTGCCGCCTGCCGCACCGTGCGCGACAGCCGATACTCGGCGTAGACGCTGGTGCCGAAATCGACTCCGGCGGCCGTGACGACCAGAACCGCCAGCGCGGCGGCCGCACCAATCAGCACCCTGCGCACCCCGACATTCTGGCAGGTCGCACGTTATCGTTAGATGACCTGGCCGGCGACGGCAGAAGTCTGGTAGGTCTGGGAGAGGATTTCGGTGCTTCTCCTGCGGACGCTGGAGGGCCTTGTTGGAGCTGTTGCTGTTGACTGCTGACTCGCAGCCCGAGTCTGTGCTGCCCTCGCTGTCGTTGCTGGCCCACACCGTGCGGACGGCACCGATGGAAGTTTCCTCCCTGCTCGAGGCCGGCTCGGCCGAGGTCGCGATCGTTGACGCCCGAGCGGATCTGGCCGCGGCGCGGTCGCTCTGCCGCCTGTTGAGTACCACGGCCGGTTCCGTGCCGGTCGCGGCGGTGGTGACCGAAGGCGGTCTGGTGGCGATCAATGCCGAATGGGGGCTGGACGAAATCTTGTTGCCGGGCACCGGACCGGCCGAGGTTGACGCCCGGCTGCGGCTGCTGGCTGGACGCCACGGCGGGACCACGACAGACCAAGCCGCGGACAAGATCACCCTCGGCGAGTTGGTGATCGACGAAGCGACCTACACCGCGCGGCTGCGTGGCCGACCGATGGATTTGACCTACAAGGAGTTCGAGCTACTGAAATACCTGGCGCAGCACGTCGGCCGGGTGTTCACCAGGGCGCAGCTGCTGCACGAGGTGTGGGGCTACGACTTCTTCGGGGGCACCCGAACCGTCGATGTGCATGTGCGACGGCTACGCGCCAAGCTTGGGCCGGAGTACGAATCGCTGATTGGAACGGTCCGCAACGTCGGCTACAAGGCGGTACGGCCGGCACGTGACCGGCAGGCGGCCGGCGGATCGTCCAGTGCCGAAGAAGACGATGATGTCGGTGAGGCTGGCGAGGCTGGCGAGGCTGGCGAGTCTGGCGAGGCTAATGAAACTGATGACGCCGAAGAGGCAGCAGCTGACGTCGACGAGCTGGCCAGCCCACTGGCTGATCCGCTGTCTAGTCCGTGACGGCGCTTCGATGGCGGCCGGCGCTATCGGATGAGGAACAGCTGCGGGTCCGCGAGCTGGTCGCCGCCGCACTAGAAACCGACGGCGTTGCGCCGGTTGGCGAGCAGGTGCTGGCCGAACTGGCCGGACGCAGCACCATGCACTTGCTCGCTGACGATGCGCGGTCTGGTGACATCGAACTTGTCGGCTACCTCAACCTGACCAGGCCGCGAACCGGCGCCCCGCCGATGGCGGAACTCGTGGTGCACCCGCGGGCTCGTCGCCGCGGCATCGGCACCGCGATGGCCCGCGCCGCGTTGGCCAGAACTGGTGCACAAAACCAGTTCTGGGCGCACGGCACGCTGGAGCCGGCGCGGGCGCTGGCGTCCGCTCTGGGCCTGGTTGCGGTTCGCGAACTGCTGCAGATGCGACGTCCGCTGCGCGATCTGCCCGCTCCATCGATCCCGGCCGGGGTCCGGATTCGTACCTATGCCGGCGGCCACGACGACGCGGAACTGTTGCGGGTCAACAACGCCGCGTTCGCCTGGCATCCCGAGCAGGGCGGCTGGACCGAAGCCGATCTGGCGCGTCGTCGACAAGAGCCGTGGTTCGATCCACAGGGTCTGTTCCTGGCGTTTAGTGACCGACCCGGCGAGACCGACACGCTCCTGGGCTTTCACTGGACCAAGATCCATCCTGGCGAGCCGGGGCTGGGCGAGGTTTACATCATCGGTGTCGACCCGGCGGTCCAAGGCGGCGGGCTGGGCCGCGCCTTGACCTCGGTCGGCGTGGCCTCGCTGGCACGCCGGCTTGCTGATGCCGAAGACCCCACGGTGTTGCTCTACGTAGAGTCGGACAATGCTGCGGCGGTGCGCGTCTATCGGCAGTTGGGTTTCGCCGTGCACAGCGTCGACACCGCCTACGCCACCTCCGACGGCGCGTGACGCCCGGTTGGAACCGGCCGCGCTACCATCGCTGCACCGACCCGTTCACTGTGTGTTCATCGGCTATCCGGACCTTGTCTATTACCAGGTCTACTACCAGCGCATACCGTCCCAGGTGATGCGAAGCAAAACCGGAAAGTGAGAAACGGTGAAGCTCAACACCGTCGGCAGGGCGCTGGTGGCGACCGCCGCCGTCGGTTTGGCACTGGCCGGGTGCGGCAGCGACGACAACACCGGGCCCGGTTCCCCCGCGGCGGCGCCCGGATCGGTAGACTGCGCCGGCAAGAATGCGCTGACCGCCGAGGGTTCAACGTCACAGCAGAATGCGATCGCCTTGTTCAACCAGGCCTGGAAAACATCGTGTCCTGGAAAGAACCTGTCGTACAACCCAACCGGCTCGGGTGCCGGCAAGGAACAATTCGTCGCCGGGCATGTCGACTTTGCCGGATCCGACTCGCCGTTGGGTGCCGGCCAAGTCGCTGCGGCGGCCAGGCGATGCGGCGGGAATCCGGCCTGGCATCTGCCGTTGGTGTTCGGTCCGATTGTGCTGACCTACCACCTCGACGACGTCGACACCCTGGTGCTCAATGCCGACGTGCTGGCCAAGATCTTCAGCGCCGCGATCACAACCTGGGATGATCCGGCAATCGCCGTGCTCAATCCCGGCGCAGCGCTGCCCGATCTGAAAATCACCCCGATCTACCGGTCGGATTCGTCGGGCACCACCGACAACTTCCAGGAATACCTGCTCGCCCGCGCTCCACGAAGCTGGACCGGGAGAGCCGGCAGCGAGTTCCAGGGTGGCGCCGGCGAGGGTGCACAGAAGTCGGCCGGGGTGGTGCAGGCCGTGCGCAGCACGCCGGGCGCGATCGGCTACGTAGAGAAGAGTTTCATCGATCAAACCGATATGCGATTCGCCCGGATCGAGTCGGGCAGCGGCGCTGTCCAGGTGACTGACACCGGTGCTCGAATCGCGATTGAATCGGCCGGCTTCGCTTCCGAGGACAGCAACGATCTGCGGCTCGACCTGAACTCGCTGTACGGCACCACGGCGGCAGGGGCTTACCCACTGGTGGCGGTCACCTATGAGATCGTCTGCTCGAACGGCTACGACCCGAAGACCGCAGCGGCGGTCAAGTCGTTTCTGACGGTGGCGGCCAACAGCGGCCAAGACGAACTGTCGGCAGCGGGATACATTCCGCTGCCGGAGAAGTTCAAGCAGCGGTTGGCCGCGGCCATCGACGCGATCCAATAGTTGACCAACGGCAAGGGGCGCGCTGTGCACAACGTGGTCAGACCCGCTGCCCGACAGCATGCGGGAGTATCCGCGGAACTTTCCCGGAAAAGCAGAACAGGGTGGGGAGATCGAGTATTTCGGGCGTCCGCCGAGGGCGCCGGGTTACTGATCGTCGTGTTGATCGTGGCGATCGGCGGCTTCCTGCTGTGGCGGGCGATACCGGCGCTGCAACGCAATCGGGAGAATTTTTTCTCGTTCGGCGGCACCTGGATAACCACCGACACCACCGCGATGCACTTCGGCATCGCCGAGATGCTGCGCGTCACCGTGTTCGTGTCGTTGTTCGCCCTCGTCTTGGCCATGCCGATCGCGTTGGGCGTCGCGGTTTACCTGGCCGAATATTCGCCGAAGCGGATCGTCGGCCCGCTGGCTTACCTGGTTGACCTGCTCGCCGGGGTTCCGTCGATCATCTACGGCGCGTGGGGGCTTTATGTGCTGGCGCCACAGCTGCGGCCGATTGCGGTGTGGCTCAATGACCACTTGGGTTGGTGTTTCCTGTTCGCAACGGGCAACGCGGCGGTGGCCGGCGGCGGCACTATTTTCACCGGTGGAATCGTCTTGGCGGTAATGATTTTGCCGATCATCACCGCGGTCACCCGCGAGGTGCTGGTCCAAACCCCGCGTGGCCAAATCGAAGCCGCGCTCGCGCTGGGCGCCACCCGCTGGGAAGTGGTCAAGGTGGCCATATTGCCGTTCGGGCGCTCCGGTTACCTCAGCGCCGCGATGCTGGGTCTAGGTCGGGCGCTCGGTGAGACGGTCGCGCTGTTGATCATCCTGCGCGCCACCCAAAAACCCTTCAGCTGGTCGCTGTTCGACGGTGGCTCGACCTTCGCGACCAAGATCGCGGCGACCGCAGCGGAGTTCGACGACCGGTACAAAGCGGGCGCATATATCGCCGCCGGGCTGGTGCTGTTCGTATTGACCCTGGTGGTCAATGCGGCGGCCCGAGTCGCCATCGCCGGGAAAGGCAACCGATGACTTCGCTGTTGGACCGGCCGCTGAAGCCCAGGACATTAACCGGCGTCAATCTACGCCGCCGGGTCGCGGATAAAGCGGCGACCACGCTGGTCACCTGTTCGATGGTGATCGCGCTGGTGCCGTTGTTCTGGGTGCTGTACTCGGTGCTCGTGCAAGGGTTCAAGGTGGCCAGCACCAGTGTGTGGTGGACACATTCGCAGGCCGGGATGACGGCGCTGTCCCCGGGCGGTGGTGCCTACCATGCGATCGTCGGCACCTTGCTGCAGGGACTGGTGTGCGCCCTGATCTCCATCCCGATCGGCGTCTTTGTGGCTATCTACCTGGTTGAATACGGCACCGGCAGACGGCTGAGCAAGTTGACGACGTTCATGGTCGACATTCTCACCGGCGTGCCGTCGATCGTGGCCGCACTGTTCATCTATGCGATGTGGGTGGCCACCCTGGGCTTCTCCCGGTCCGGTTTTGCGGTATCGCTTTCGCTGGTTCTGCTGATGATCCCGGTGGTTGTCCGGGCGACTGAGGAGATGTTCCGGACCGTGCCGGTGGACCTACGGGAAGCGAGCTACGCACTCGGCGTGCCGAAATGGAAAACCGTTGTTCGGGTGGTGATTCCGTCCTCGTTATCCGGCATCATCACCGGGATCATGCTGGCCTTGGCCCGGGTAATGGGTGAAACGGCTCCGCTGCTGGTGTTGGTCGGCTACTCGCAGGCCATCAACTTCGATATGTTCCGTGGCTTCATGGGCTCATTGACCGGGATGATGTACGACCAGACGTCGGCCGGGGCGGGCAGCGCTGCGGTTCCCACCGATCGGCTCTGGGGTGCCGCGCTCACGTTGATCCTGCTGATCGGCGTGCTCAACGTCGTGGCTAGGCTGGGCGCGCGGATCTTTGCGCCGAAGAAGTTTTAGTCCGGTGAGGAGTCGGACGGTCGGACGATCAGACCTAGGAGCCCAGTGGCCAAACGGTTGGACCTTGCCAACGTCAACATCTACTACGGGTCGTTTCACGCTGTAGCCGAGGTGTCGCTGGCGGTTCCGCCACGGAGTGTCACCGCATTCATCGGGCCGTCCGGTTGCGGCAAGTCCACCGTGCTGCGCACGTTGAACCGAATGCACGAGGTCATTCCCGGCGCCCGGGTCGAGGGCTCGGTGCTGCTCGACGGCGAGAACATCTACCGGCCCGGTATCGATCCGGTGGGGGTCCGCAAAGCCATCGGCATGGTGTTTCAGCGGCCGAACCCGTTCCCCACCATGTCGATCCGTGACAAC
>CAZPZQ010000169.1:0-7654 GCA_964590745.1 uncultured Mycobacterium sp.
CATGGTTCGCTGCCAGTTCGGCCAGCGTCGGCATGGCCGCTAGCGCGACAGTGTAGGCGGTTGCAGCGGCATCGTGCTGCGCGGCCACCGCGACGCTGTTGCTGCCGGCCTGGCGCAACCATTCCAGGTAGGGCGCGTTGGCGGCGGCGTACGCCTCGGCCGTCGGGCCCTGCCAGGCACTGGCGCGCACCTCGCCGAGCAGCGCGGTCAGCTCACTGGCGGTATGCAGGTATTCGCTGCCTAGCGACCGCCAGGCGCCCGCTGCTGCCAGTAGCGGCCCAGGCCCCGGCCCGGCGCTCAGCAACGCAGAGTGCACCTCGGGCGGTGACGCCATCCATACCGGCTGGGTCATGGTGCGCTCCGGTGCGGCATCGATGCGCGCATGCTGGTTATCGCAATCATTGGCTGGGAGATTTGGTGGTTCCCCGGAAGTATTTCATTTTGGAACTATTTGTCAAGACAACTTCACGGTCGTCTCGATAAATGGTGAATATCCGCTGGTTAGGCGCGCATATATGAATACATATTCATCTTTTATCATGCGGCGGAATCGCGGCTCGGATTCCGCAGGCATTAATCATCCGGCGCGATCAGCGCACAATGCGGATGTCGGGTTGCGTTAGGCCGGCGGGCGCGCGACGATACCGCGGCTCCTGGGAGTGCACCGCCGAGCCGCGGCGCGGGAATCGATGCCGGCGAGAGGTCAGCTGCAGGTGATGCAGGTGCCGGTGCGGTCCAGCGGGTCGGGTTCCAAGCCCAGGAAGCGTGCCCGCAGCCGGTCCCAGAGTTCCAGCTGGCCCCAGTCCGGGCGAGCCCGCAGTTGCTGATCGTTGGTTAGAAACGGATTGGGCAGCATCACCGTCATCATCTGCTCGTCGCGCCCGTTGTAGAGCCGCACTCCCCACGACGACGGGCAGCCGTCCCGATTGTAGTTGTAGCGGCGATAGAGTTCGGCGCGCGAGCACCGTCGGATGCGACCCAGTTCGGGGCCGCTGGCCTTGTGTTCACCGATGCACATGTGGAAGTGCCAGCGGCCGAAGTCGACCGTGGCATACCCGTCGAGCACCTTGATGTGTCTGGGCGCGTTGGGCGCAGCCACCTCCCAGACCATGCCCTGCAGGAAAACGCCAAACCAGATCTCGTTCCAGTACTCGTCGAAGCACATGTGCAGCAGCTCGAGCACGTTTTCCTCGCCGACCGGCAGCGGCCAAAGTTGTTCCTGCCCACCGTCTTCGGTCTCGATGATGGGCGGCTCCATGATGGTGCTCTCGGTCATGACGAGTCGTTTCCGTCCGTTGGGGTTTGGTGTGCCTCCGGAATCCGGCGGCCGCCTCCGTGTGCACGTCAGCCAACTCGACAATAGCGGATCGCCCAGTCGTTGTCCGTCAAACCCACAGGATCAGCAGGTTTTTCGCGACCAGCACCGGTTGTCCCTCGTGCCATCCCTCGGCCAGCTGTCGTGAAACTCAGCGGCCGGAAACCGAAGAAAGTTTGCGCAACAGCTCCGGCAAGCCGCTGAGCGTGGTGGCCGGCAACAGCTCTCCGCTGCCGCGAATCTCGATGTGGTCGAATGCGGCGGCGGAGACGACGATCTCCGCGGGCTGATGGATCCGCCAACCCTCTCGAGACAGCACCCGCACCAGCGCGGTGCGCAGCGGCTCCGCCGCATCGACCTGGGCGGCGCGACAGGTGCTGTCCGCGCCGTTGAACACGAACGCGCCGTTGACCAGATCGAAGCGCAGGGTATCGCTGTCGAACAGGGCGCCGATCCGGCCGGTCAGCATTAGCTCTTCGCCGACTGCGTCGGCCAGCGTGCCGGCCGGGTCGAGCAGCCAGACCCGGTCCGCCACCCGCAGCGCCAGCTCCAGGTCGTGGCTGCTGACGAGGACGGCGAGTTGTTGCCTGCGGGCCAGGTCGCGCAGCAGTCCAAAAAGGCCGGAACGCGATGCCACATCCAAAAAGGCGGTCGGCTCGTCGAGCACCAGCACGTCCGGCTGCTGCGCGAGGGCTCGCGCGGTGAGCAGACGTTGCCGCTCACCGTCGGACAGCTCCGCCGCCGGCCGGTCGGCCAGGTGTTGCGCATCCACCGCAGTCAGCGCCCAGTCCACCACTTCCTCGTCGTGGGCCCGGAGCCGGCCGCTGAAGCCGACATGCGGAATCCGGCCCAGGCTGGCTAGCTCTCGCGCGGACAGCAGACCCGGTTCGACCCTTTCGGTGAGTACGACCGCGACGCGGCGGGCCAGCTCGGCAGCGGGTAACCGAGTCAGATCGGCGTTGTCGAGCCGCACCACACCGCCGAGCGCTGGCTGCAGGCCGCACAGCGTGCGGATCAGAGTGGATTTTCCCGAGCCGTTAGGGCCCAGCAGAGCGGTGAGTTCACCCGGGCGGGCTTGGGCGTGCAGACCTGCCGCGACGCACGTGATGCGGCGCCGGGAACGGTAGCCGATGGCCAGATCGCTGACCTCGATCACCGAACCCACAGCTACAACCCGGGCCCGCGGCGGCTGCGCAGCAGCACGCCGACCACTATCGGGGCGCCGAACAGCGCGGTGACCGCGTTGAGCGGTAAGACGATGTCGGAGCCGGGCACCTGGCTGGCGAACCCGCAGCCGAGCGCCACCGCCGAGCCCATCACGATTACGGTGGGCAGCACCGACCGGTGATCCGACGTGCCCACCGCGATTCGCGAGAGGTGCGGCACCACCAGCCCGATGAAGGCGACCGGCCCACAGAACGCCGTCGTCACCCCCGCCAGCAGCGACGCCGATGTCATCGTCACCAGCCGGGCGCGCCGGACACCGATCCCCATGGTGCGGGCGTAAGTCTCGCCGAGTAGCAGCGCGTTCAGTTCGCGCACGCTGACCGCCGCCACGACCAGCCCCGCCGCCGTCACCGACAACAACAGCCGGATGTCGGCCCAGTCGGTGCCGGCGAAACTGCCCAGGCCCCACAGCAGGTACTGCTGCACTCGCTGCGGGTCGGCATAGACCAGCAGCACACTCACCGCCGCGGTTCCGGCCGACCCGACCATCACGCCGACCAGCAGCAGCGTCGCCGGCGAGCGGGTGAACCGGGACAGCACCAACACTGCGCCCAGCACCGCCGCGGCTCCGGTCGCCGCCGCCAGCACCACGCCGGCGCGGCCGGCGCCGGCCACTCCCGCGGTGAAACCGGCGCCGGCGCTGCCGGCGACCAGCACCACCAGCGCCACGCCCAGACTCGCCCCGGAGCTGACGCCCAGCACATAAGGGTCGGCGAGGCTGTTGCGGAACAGCGTCTGCATCTGCAGGCCGGCCACCCCCAACGCGGCGCCGCAGGCGATCGCGGTGAGCACCCGCGGTAGCCGCACCGTCGCGACGATCACCTGCCAGCGTGGATCGGCGGGCTCCGCGCCGACCAGCACGCGGAGGGCATCGGCGATCGGCACCCGCACCGGCCCGAACATGAGGCCGGCCAGCGCCAGCAGCGCGGCGGTGCCGAACAACATGGCCAGCACCAGCGCCGTGCGGTGCGCCCGCAGCGCCGATACGCTCGGCCCGGGCGGTGCCGGCGGGGACGTCGTCAGCGCCGTCATCGACGATGCAGCCGACGGTAGAACTGAAACTGGTGTCCTGGTGCCAGGTCGGGATGCAAGATGGCGACCAGGTCGGACAGTACTAGGTCGGGTCGAGCGACGCCGCGTTCCCAGAAGTCGTTTCTGCCGCCGGGGCCGACCGCCTTGGTCGACGACCAGACCTGGCCGTCGCGCACCGCCGCCAGTTGGGCATACCTACTGTCCTGCGCCAGCGCGTCGTCCAGCGTCTGCCAGTCGGACGTGGTGAGCCACAGCGGCGTTCGGCCCGCCTTGCTGAAGACCGATTCGAAGTTCAGTTGCAGGTGTTGGCGACCGCGGTTGCCAGCCCATGGGTAGGCGCCGCCCGCGTCGGCGATCAACCGACCGGCGTGGTCGGCGCCGGTCGGCATCCACCAGGTGCCCTGATACATGGCGCCGGGCAGCACGTCGACCGTGGCGGCGCCGGCCGCCGTCCGGGTTATCCGCTGGTATTGCTCCCGGACGGTGTGGAACACCTCGGCCGCCCTTTTCTCGGTTCCGGTCAGCGCGGCGAAGACTTTGATCCACTCGGCCCGGCCCAGCGGGGTGGTCTCCAGCCATTCGGCGTCCGCCACCACCGGGGTGCCGGCGCTGCGCAGCTTCGGGTAGCTGGCATCGTCGAAGCCGGCGGTGACCAGCACGTCGGGCCGGGCGGCGATGACGGCTTCGACGTTGACCTGCTGGCCGGGTGCGTAGCCGGCCACGGCGCCGGCGTCGATGCGTCGGCGAATCTGCGGGTCGACCACGGTCCCGCGGTCGGCGACCCCGGTGACCACGTCCGCTTGTCCCAGTTGGCTGAGCATCCCCAGATGGGTGCTCGAACCCGAATACAGACTGGTGACCGGGACGCTGATCCGGGCGGCGCGCGAAAGTTCGCCGTTCAGCGGCGGATCCGGCGCCCCGCAGCGGACCAGCACGTACGTTTCCGGTTCGCCGTCGGGGTAGGGCTCTTTGACGGTGAGTACCTGATAGCTGTTGTGGTAGTCGATGGCGAAGTTGGTGGCGTCGGTCAGGATCGACTTGTCCGGGAAGTAGTCGGTACCCGGATGGAAGTCGGTGATACAACCGTCGGGCCGGTCGGCGCGAGTCGATCCCGGCCGGCCGGCGCAGCCGGCCGCGCTCAGCGCGACGATGATGGCGACCACGACGCCCCGGCGGAACGCGTTTGACATCCGTGTCGACAGCTTTCTGACATGCCCGGCCCTGTTATCGGCCCACCTTAGGCTGTCGCCGGCATCCGGTGACGCGCGGGTGGATCCGGGTGCTGACCGGCCGACGGTTGCGCCCGCGCGGCGGCGGGACGTACCGGCTGGCGAGTTGCCGACGACGCGCGTGGTCTGCCAGCCCAGCGCTTCGAGCTGGCGCTGGACGTGATCGGTGAGCACCGCGGAGCCGAGAAACCAGGCGCCGGGCGGCGGTCCGCCGTTGGTCATCGTCGGTGCGAACACCTCGCAGTGGCCGATGTCGGCCAACCCGCCGGCTGGTCACCCGATGAGATCTAGCCGCCGCAGCGGACTCGGTTCCCCTGGCGGTCCAGCGGATCGGGGCCGAAGCCGAGGTACTTGTCTCGCAGGCGGTCCCACAGCTCCAGCTGCTCCCAGGCCGGCTCTTCGCGCATCTGCTGGTCGTTTGTGAGGAACGGGCTGGGCAGCATTATCGTCATCATCTGCTCGTCACGGCCATTGTAGAGCCGCACCCCCCACGACATCGGGTTGCCGTCCTTGCCGATCCGCCGATACATCTCGGCGCGGCTGCAGCGGCGAATCCGGCCCAGCTCCGAACCGCTGGCCCGATGCTTGCCGATGCACAGGTGGAAATGCCAGCGGCCGAAATCGACGGTGGCGTAGCCGTCGAGCATCCCGATCTTGCGTGGCGCATTGGGGGCGGCCACCTCCCAGGCGGCGCCTTCCATGATGATGCCGAACCAGATTTCGTCCCAGTACTCATCGAAACACAGGTGCAGCAGGTCTAACAGGCTCTGCTCGTCGGTGGGCAGCGGCCACCGCTGTTCGCGCCCCCGGTCTTCGGTGTCGACGATCGGCGGATCGGCGGCCACGGTCTCGGCGGCGGCGTGCTCGGTCATCATGCTTCCTTCCGGTTGGTGTTCTGCTGAGGTCTGGGGGCGGGCTTGCGAGTCAAGACGCAGTCAACGCACAACCGGGCGCCGGGGCTGCGCTAGAACAGACAGCACGTGGTGCGTTGGTAATTCATACCGGTGTCGGTGAATCGTACGGGGCCGGTGAGGCGTTCGTCGCCGCGGACGGTGCGCGCGAGCCATCAACTCGGCCCGGCGGCCAGCGCAGCACCGTGGTGCCGATTCAGCGCGCGGACGGCACCGAGAACCGTAGAGGCGGCGTTGCCTCACAGCAGTTTCTCCGAGATCGGGCAGAGCCGCCGCATGGCGGCGCTGAGTGGGCGCAAGTGCGCAGCCAGAATCAGGTCGGCGAGCCGCGACGCCAGCCGTTCGCCTTGCCACGCGACCGGGTCCGGCAGGTGCAGCCGTACTGTCCCATCCGACGGGTGGTACCGCAGGTGGTCGGGGGTCAAGTCGAAGAGCAACCTGTGGTCCGCGAGCCCCCCCAGCCCGAGCGACCACAGCCGCGCCGCGAACCCCAGAAAGAACGTCGACGGCCGCGACGCGCAGTTCGGTCACGCCCATGCGTCCGGCGATGCGGTCCACGGCGTCGGCAAGCCGGATCTCGTCGGTGTCGAGGGTGGCCACCGGATACCAGTCGCCGGTGGTGAGCGGCCCGGTAGTCGCCGCGAAATACGGGCTGATCGACGACAATCCGGCGAGCGCTGCGGCGGTGACGTGCTCGGCTGCACAGCGCAGGCCGCTCGACGGCCACGACTGTAACAGCGCCGGCAGCTCGGCTGGTCCGGTGCTCGCGGCGCCGGCGCCGGAGCGCACCGTGACCAGTTCGGCGTCGGTTGCGCTGACGACGACCTCGGCGGGCTCGGCCGCGTCTGTGACGCGCCAACCCAGCCGGGACAGTATCTCGTGGTGGAGGGGCGGCGCGTCGACGGCGTTGATCAGGCCATTCGCCGGATCTCGGATCACTGCTCGCCTCACCTTTCAAGTCGTTCGAGCCGTGGCTGCTGAGGTCCGCCCCGATGACAGTAGCGGCATTGTCCCGATCCCGCAGCGACTTTCCGCATCGGCGCTGCTTTACGGCGAGTTAGTCTCCCGTCGGGTAGCGCTCTGAGCGCTGCGGGATATGGTGGAGCGGCTGACCGAGGCCACCGATACGGGGGTTGTGAGCCGCGCCGAATCCGGAGACGCTAGCGATGCCGCGCCAGGCTCATCTTGAGATCGTCGGGCAGCTGGAGGACCGGTGAAGGTTTGGGATCTCGGTGTCGGCATGGGACTTCAGCCCGTCACGCCGGAGGTGGCTGATGCGCTGCGCACGGTCGACTACGTGGTGGCGGCCGAACGCGGGCCCGGGGACGGCCGGCTGGCTCTACGCCGAGCCATCGTCGCCGCACACGGCCCCCCGGCGTGCCGATCGTTGGCGTCCCCGATCCGGCTCGGGACCGCTCGCCGACAACCGGATCGTGCTGCACAAGGGGGCCGCCCGGTGCACATCACCACCGCGCGCCGGTTCGCCGACGCGGTGGCGGCGGGCCAGGACAACATCGTGGCGATGCTGAATCCGGAAGGCCGGGAACTCGCCGCGGTGTCGGACTCGACGATCTGGTGGGGCGCCAACCTCGGCGCCCGGTGGACGTCTGATCAACGCAGGCTCGGCGATGTGCTGGCCGAGATCGCGACCGCGCGAGCGGCGGCGAAAGTCGAGGCGGGCCGGATGTTAGACCTGTTTCAGGTGCGCCGGCCCTGATGGGCGGGCTGCTGGTCGCCGGCACCACCAGCGACGCCGGGAAGACGGTGGTGGCTACGGGCTTGTGCCGGGCGCTGGCCCGCCGCGGAGTCCGAGTGGCGCCATATAAGGCGCAGAACATGTCCAACAACTCGATGGTGGTCGCGGGTCCGGATGGTGCCGGCGCCGAAATCAGCCGGGCGCACTGGATTCAAGCGCTCGCGGCCGGAGTTACTCCCGAGGT
>CAZPZQ010000170.1:0-7494 GCA_964590745.1 uncultured Mycobacterium sp.
GTCTCACTCGCCGCCCTCGCCGCAGCCGAACTCGTGGACGTGCCCGGGGTTGGGCCGGACGTGACACTACGGGGTCTTCTCGTTGTTAAACGGGCACAGCCCCTTGAGCGAGTCCGCCCCCGCCCGCCGGAGTTGCACGTAGTCGCCGACGACGTCGTCGATCCGGATCCGGTCACGGATGGCGGCGATATCGCGATCAGAGATGCGGCCGGCCATCGAGTTAGTTTAGAGCGCTGCCGCGAGGCGGGCTGGCGTGCTCTAATGCTCGGGTGGTGAAATCCGCGCGGATCTGGGTGCTCACCGGCGCCGCCGTGGCCGTAGTTGCCGTGGCGGCGGTGGTGCTGTGGCTGGTTATCCCCGGCAGCCCGGACAACTCGACCGCCTCGCCCGACACCGCCAGCGCACACCCGCCCGCCGTGGCCAGCCCGGCCGTCGCCGGGGAGACCGTCAAGCAGGTGCTGCTGGACGGCGACGCGCTGGCGAAGATGCTGGGCCAGGGCTTCAAAGCCAGCGGTTCGCCGATATACGGCGGCTTCGACGAGATGGTCATGCCGTCGACTATCGGCGACTGCGTCGGCGTGGTGAACCTGACGCCGAAAAGCGCCTACCAGACCGCCGATGTGCAGAGCTACGCCCGCGAAACCTGGGTGGACGCCGCCGCCGGCGACGAGGGCTTCCACCCGCTCAGTTCCAAGGTGATGTTCGTCGACGAAGCCGTGGTCGCGCTGCCCAGCGCCGCGGACGCACAGGCGCTGTTCGCGAAGTTCGCCGAGCAGTGGAAGCGCTGCGACGGGCAGGCGGTCAACCCGGAGCCCGGCGTCGCCGACGCGGACCGCCCGCGCGGGCTGCCCGGCAGCGAAATGCACATCACGGACGTCCGGGGGAGCGACACCGTGCTGTCGGCGTCCATCGTGCTGGACAAAAACCCCGGCGCGCCGGACACCCGGGCCGTCGGCGTGCAGGGCAACTGTCTGGTCGGGGTGCTCATCGCTTTCACCGGCGTCGAGGACGCGGCCGGCTCGGCCGACCCCGCGACCAGCAGCAGCGACGTGGTGCGGGCGATGATGGGCAGGGTCAGCACGCTCAGCTGACGGCTGCGATCAGACGAATCAGACGTTCAGCGGGTCGGCGAACAGGGTTTGCAGGTCGGCCAGCAGAACCGAGAACGGCCCGCCGGCGGCGAACGTGTCGCCGAACGGACCACCGCTGACGGTGGCCAGCAGCTCACCGAACGCGGCCTGCACCGCGGCAGGGTCGGGGCTGAAGCCCGGCGGGCTGCCGGCGTCCGGGCCGAACGCGGAGAACAGCAACCCCAGCTGGGCGAACATCCCGGTCAGCCCGCCGACGCTGCCGTCGCTGAACGACTGACCGGCCGGATCGATGAGCAGTGCGGCGGTGTACTGCTGCGGGTCGTAGTCGGTGATGCCGAGCAGTCCGTTGAGGCCCTGCTGCTGGGCATCCCAGGACATGTTCCAGGCGTTGAAGGCATGATTGAGCGCCCCGTTGAAGGCGGTGTCGGTGCCGAACAGCGCTTTCTGCAAAGCGATTTCGCTGTCGGTCAACTGGGTGCTGAAGTCGTGCTCGGCCTGCGCCAGCGCGGTGTTGAAGTTCTGCAGGCTGGTCACCAGCGCGTTGAAATTCTGGCCGGTGACGCCCGCCTCGATTTCCTTGCCGGACAGCCCGCTGTTGATCATCGCGTAGAAGAAGGCGGCGCCGAAGTAGTGGCCGATGGCGCTCTGCGCGCCGGCGTACGGGATCAGCTGCACGTGGCGGGCGTCGACAATCAGCGACTCGTTGAGCTCGGCCGGATCCAGCGCGGTGAACGCGCCGGCGCTGTCGACGGTGCCGCGCGCGCCCAGCACGCCGAGCAGCGCGGCCTGGTGGGCGCCGAGCACGGCGTTGTTGGCGTCGAAGAACTGCTCCAGGGCCGTTTTGGCCAGGTGCGCGTTGCCGTCGGCGCCGGCCAAGACCTCCTGCAACTCCGGAAGCCGGGCGGTCTGGTCGGCCACCAGCCTGCTGTTGACGCCGAAGAAGTGCTCGATCAGCTCCGAGTTCAGCACCCGCTGCTGGTCCAGTTGATCGGCCAGCCAGCCGGCGGTGAGTTGCACGGCGACCTCCGCGGTCCGCGGCGACGGTGCCGGCACCGGTCCGGCGAACAGGCCAGCGGCGAGCACGACGCCAGCGGTTACGGTCAGGCCAGCGACCTTCATGAAGCGCTCCTCAGCATTGAGTGAATGGGTGTTGCGTTAGGTTAGCCTAAGCATTGCTGCGCGTTCCGGCGGGGCCCGCCTCGATGCGCTCCAACCGGCTCTCGGTGCAGGAGGCGATCTGGTCGACGACCACCCGCAGCCGGGTGCCGTCGGTGCCGGCGGCACGAAACGCCGACGCGAACATGGGGTCCAGGCTGGCCGGCGCGCCGTCCAGCAGCCGGTGCGCCACCGCGTGGATGCGTTCACGCTGCCGGGCCTGAATCCTGCGCCGCTCCGGATCCGACATGATGAACTGCACCGCAAGGGTTTTCAGAACCGCCACTTCGGCGCGCACCTGGCCGGGCACCACCAGGTCGGTGCGGTAGCGGATCAGCGGCCCGGGTGGCCCGGCCGCGCGGGTGGCGGTGATCGCCGCCGAGGCGAATCGGCCGACCAGCTCGCTGGTCAACCGCTTGAGCGCCACCGATGCCGACAGGGTGGCGTCGTAGTTGCCGGCGCCGGCCACCACCGGCAACCGGGACAGCCGCTCGGCCGCGCCGGCCAGGTCGTCGGCGGATACCGTCTCACCCACCCGGGCGAAGGCATCTTCGCCGAGCCGGGCCAGTTCTGCCGCCGCCGTGTCGTCGGCCAGTACCCGCAGGTCGATGCGCCCGGAGATGACTCCGTCTTCGACGTCGTGCACCGAGTAGGCGACGTCGTCGGCCCAGTCCATCACCTGCGCCTCCAAGCAGGCCCGGTCCGCAGGTGCGTCGCGCCGCATCCAATCCGCAGCCGGGTAGTCATCAGCATAGAAACCGAACTTGGCTTTTCCGGCTCGTCGCGGCCACGGGTATTTGGTGACCGCATCCAGGGCGGCGCGGGTTAGGTTCAGGCCGGCACTGCTGCCCTGCGAGTCAACCACTTTGGGTTCCAGCCCGGTCAGAATGCGGAAGTTCTGTGCGTTGCCCTCGAAACCGCCGCAGTCGGCCGCGATCTCATCGAGCGCTTGCTCGCCGTTGTGCCCGTAGGGCGGATGGCCGATGTCGTGCGCCAGGCCCGCCAGGTCGACCAAGTCGGGATCGCAGCCTAACCCGACGGCCATGCCGCGGCCGATCTGCGCCACCTCCAGCGAGTGGGTCAGCCGGGTGCGCGGGGTGTCGCCGTCGCGGGGGCCGACCACCTGCGTCTTGTCGGCCAACCGGCGCAGCGCGGCACTGTGCAGCACCCGAGCCCGGTCACGGGCAAAATCGGTGCGGTGCTGACCGTCACTGCCCGGCAGACCCGCGGTTTTGGGCGTTTCGCTCACCAGCCGCTGGTGGTCGG
Source organism: uncultured Mycobacterium sp. (assembly GCA_964590745.1). Lineage (GTDB taxonomy): Bacteria > Actinomycetota > Actinomycetes > Mycobacteriales > Mycobacteriaceae > Mycobacterium. Next base: position 3,513 of record CAZPZQ010000170.1, read on the forward strand.
CGACAGTGTAGGGGTCGTCCTGATGCATGGTCACCGCCGGACAGTCTATTTGGGGGCCCTGCTCTTTAGCCGCGGGCGATAGATTGATGACCATGCGTATCACCCGCCTGCTCTTCGCGCTGCTGGCAGCCGTAGCCGCCGCGCTGCTGGTGGCCCCCGGTGTGGCGGCCGAACCGCCACTGCGGCTGCCCGGTCCGGTTACCGACCACGCCGGTGTGCTGTCGGCATCAGGTCAGGCCGCCGTACAGGAAGCCGTCGAGAAGCTCTACGCCAACCGACGCATCCGACTCTGGGTGATTTACGTCGACGTGTTCTCCGGGCAGACCGCCGACGCGTGGGCCCGCAGCACCGCTCGGCTCAGCGATCTCGGCGATCACGACGCATTACTGGCGGTGGCCACCGCTGACCGCGCTTATGCGTTTTTAGCGTCGTCGGGTATCCCCCAGGTCGATGCTCGTCAGGTAGATGAGCTGCGGCGCAACCAGATTGAACCCGCGCTGCACCGCGGCGATTGGCCCGGTGCAGCGACCGGCGCCGCCGACGGTCTGGATGCGGCCGCTGCGCCGGCCCAGGTTGCCTGGGCGCCGATGCTCATCGCCCTGGCTGCCCTGGCTACCGTCGGTCTGGTTCTGCTGCTCGTGGTGCGTTACCGCCGGCGGCAGCGACGGGCGGCGGCGCTGGACGCGGCCCGACGGGTCGACCCGACCGACCGCAACGCCCTGGCCGACCTGCCGCTGCATACCCTCGACGATCTGTCCCGAATGAAGGTGGTCGACGTCGACAACGCGCTGCGCACCAGCACTAACGAACTGGCGCTAGCGGTCGAGGAATTCGGTGAGCCACGTACTCAACCGTTCACCCAGGCGGTCAACAGCGCAAAAGCAGCACTGACTCGGGCGTTCACGGTGCGCCAGCAACTGGACGATGCCATCCCCGAAACAGCGGAGCAGCGGCGTGAACTGCTGACCGGCGTTATCGTCGACGCCGCGAAGGCCGACCGCGACTTGGAGGAGCAGCGCGAAGCATTCGAGCAACTGCGTGACTTGGTGATCAACGCGCCGTCCCGGTTGGATGCACTGACCCAGCAACTCGTTGAGCTCACCTCGCGCATTCCCACCGGCGAGCAACGGCTCGATCAGCTTCGCACTGAATTCGATGCCGCCGCCTTGACTTCGGTTTCCGGCAACGTCATCGCCGCCCAGGATCGGCTGTCGTTCGCCGACCGCAACATCACCCGGGCGCGGGAGCTGGCCACGCAACCGGTAACCGGCGGCCAGAGCGAGTTGGTCGACGCGGTGCGCGCCGCCGAGTCGGCGCTGGGACAGGGCTCGGCACTGCTGGATGCGGTGGACACTGCCGCCACCGATATCCGGCATGCAGTCGCAGCGTTGCCGGCCGCTCTCACTGACATCGAGGCAGGCGTCGGCCAGGCTAACCGCCAATTACGCCAAGGCCGTTCGAGCTCGCACACCCGAGAATTGGCCAGGGCCCGCGACACCGCGACCAGGGTCGCCGTCGCCGCCCGCCGCTCTGCCGATCCACTGGGCGCATTCATCCAACTGACCAAGGCGGACGCGGAACTGGACCGGCTGTTGAACACTGTCGCCGAGGAGCAGGCCGCCGCCGACCGGCTGGCCCGCACGTTGGAACAGGCGTTGTTCACGGCGCGGTCCCGGGTGCGCGCGGTATCGGACTACATCGACACCCGCCGCGGTAGCATCGGCCCGGATGCCCGCACTCGGCTGGCCGAGGCTCGCCGTCGACTGGAGGACGCCGAGGCCAAGCGGTCGGCTGATCTCACTTCGGCGATCGAAGAAGCCAATGCCGCTGCGGCTCTTGCCGCGTCGGCGCAGTCGCTGGCGCATACCGACGTGATGTCGGCGCAGCGGTCCTACTACGGACGCTACGGCGGCGACGATACCGGCGCGATGCTCGGCGGGATCATCATCGGCAACATCCTCGGCGGTGGATTCGGCAGAGGCTTCGGCGGCTCGGCCGGTTCCGGCGGATGGAGCCCCACCTCGTTCGGTGGCTCCGGATCCGGCGGCGGATTCTTCGGCGGTGGAGGCCGATTCTGAAGGTTCGCCTGCTTCCGGCGAGCCTGTGCCCTGTCGTGCGCGAGCGTGCGTGACCCCGGCCGGCGCGTCGAGGTCTTGTCCGGCTTTGCGCCCGCTCGTCGAACATGGCCAGCGGCGGCGTTCGGCTATCTGTCCGGCCGGGTCGTTTCCGGACCGTCATTGCCGCCGATGCCCGGCACCCCGGGCGTGCCGATGAAGCCAGCCGCGCCGCCCGGACCACCGGTTCCGTCGCCGCGGCCCCCGCTGCCGCCGTTCCCGCCGTTTCCGCCGTCGCCGACCAGCGGTGCCGCGTGCCCGCCAGCGCCGCCCGCGCCGCCGAAGCCATCGGTGCCGCCGTCGCCGCCGTTGCCGCCGTCGCCGCCGCTGCCCAGGACATTTCCGCCCGGCCCGCCGGCACCGCCGACGCCACCTGTGCCGCCCGGTGTGACGGCGTCACCGCCGGCACCGCCAGCTCCCCCGTTACCGAAGAGCAAGCCGCCCGCCCCACCGTCGCCACCAGCCGCCCCGGGCGCGCCGGCTCCGCCAATTCCACCGTTGCCGAACAACCCGGCGTCGCCGCCGGCGCCCACGTAGTACACGCCGTCGACGTAGGTGCCGACTCCGCCCGCGCCGCCGTCGCCGAACAGCCAGCCGGCGTCACCGCCGGGGTTGCCCGGACCGGGCGCGTCGAATCCGTTGGCGATCATGTCCCGTCCCAGCAGCAGGGCGCTGGGCAGATTCACCAATTGATTGACCACGCCGAGCGGGTTGGTGGGGTCGGCGAACGGGCTGTGCAGATACGCCTGCCCGAGGAAGTAAATCGGGTCGTAGAAGATGGCCTGCAGCAACTGGGCGATGTCGAGGTCGAGCGAAGCGGCACCGGGATCCACGCCGGCACCGGTGAGATCGGCAAGGGCGAAGCCGTTGCCGGCGGCGTCGTCGGCGAGATCCAGGATCCAGTCGAACGGTTCTGCGTGCCCGACGGCGGGAACCACCGCGGTCGACCCGGTCAGCGCGGTCGTTGCGGTCCAGACCGTGCCGACGGTGCCCACGACGAATCCGCGATGACGTGACCCGCCGCCGCACCATGGGCGTCCGCGGCCACTGTTGCGATGACGAACGATCGGCGCGTCTCCCCTGCTCTAACAGGCCGTGACGTCTCACGGCTCGAGATAAGCTAACTCCCCCCGGCGGCCCTGTCAGGCGAATGTGTTAATCGGCGAGACGGCACGCCGCCCGCGCAAGACGTCCGCTAGCAGCCCCTCAATCGGGCGGCCAGGTAGTCCGCGACGGCATCGATGCCGATCCGATCCTGTTTCATGCTGTCGCGCTCGCGGACGGTAACGGCCTGGTCATCCAGCGACTCGAAGTCGATCGTCACGCAGAACGGCGTGCCGATCTCGTCTTGGCGACGATAACGCCGCCCCACCGCCCCGGCGTCGTCGAACTCGACATTCCAGCACTTACGCAGTTCGGCAGCCAGATCGCGAGCCTTCGGCGAGAGGTCGGCGTGTCGGCTCAACGGCAGCACCGCCGCTTTGATCGGCGCCAACCGCGGGTCCAGCCGCAGCACAGTGCGCTTGTCCACTCCGCCTTTGGCGTTGGGCGCTTCGTCTTCGTGGTAGGCGTCGATCAGAAACGCCATGAACGAGCGAGTCAGCCCGGCCGCCGGCTCGATCACGTACGGCACATACCGGGTGTCGCTGGCCTGGTCGTAAAACGACAGGTCCACGCCGGAATGCTTGGTATGAGTGGACAAGTCGAAGTCGGTGCGGTTGGCGATGCCTTCCAGCTCGCCCCACGGGTTACCGTGGAAGCCGAACCGGTACTCGATGTCGACGGTGCGCTCCGCGTAGTGCGACAGCTTCTCCTTGGGGTGCTCGAACAACCGCAGCTTGTCCGCCGCGATACCCAAGTCCACGTAC
>CAZPZQ010000171.1:0-7487 GCA_964590745.1 uncultured Mycobacterium sp.
CCTGGAAGATTCCGGCCCTCGCCAGGATCTCGTCCACGTTGCCCCTTAGATGCTCGTATGACGGACAAAACGCGCAGCGCAAACCTTTACCGACTCGTGACACGAGTCTAGAGCCAGGCATCAGTCGACGTGCCAACGCTACACACGATTAGCTCTTCGAGTCGGGTGAAACTGCGGATTCGCGGGCGAAGCCATAAACCCGGCAGTTGCCTCAACACGGTCTTTGAGCACGGTGGGCTGCGCGGGCGCGCGGGCGCCGCGGCTCAACCCGATTTCGATGCGCCCGAGTCCGATGGCTGCCAGCATCAACAAAATAGGCGTAGCGGTCATCAGCAACCAGGACACGAGGTGGTAGTAAACACGGGCAAGATCTCAATGCGGTCACGAATCACCTACCCTGTGGTGGGTGACAGTGGGTAAGCCTTCCCGTGCCGCCCAATCGGTACCCGCCACCGCCGCCGCGTCATCACGACGCTGGTCCCAGGAGACCAGAACCGGATTGGTGCGACGGGCCCGGCGAATGAACCGCACACTGGCCCAAGCTTTTCCGGACGCGCGATGCGAGCTGGATTTCGCCTCACCATTGCAACTGGCCGTGGCGACGATTCTGTCGGCCCAGTGCACCGACACCACGGTGAACCTCACCACGCCGGCATTGTTCAAGCGGTATCCGACCGCGGTGGACTACGCCCAGGCCGACCGGGCCGAGCTGGAAAGCCTCATCCGTCCCACCGGCTTCTTCCGCAACAAAGCGACATCGCTGATCCGGCTGGGCCAAGCGCTGGTTGAACGGTTCGACGGCGACGTACCGGACACCATGGAAGAGCTGGTCACCCTGCCCGGTGTGGGACGCAAAACCGCCAATGTCATCCTGGGCAATGCATTCGGGGTGCCGGGGATAACGGTCGACACCCATTTCGGACGACTGGTGCGGCGCTTCGGGTGGACCGAAGAAAAGGACCCGGTCAAAGTGGAGCAAGCGGTCGGGGAACTGATCGAGCGCAGCGAATGGACGATCCTCAGTCACCGAGTGATCTTTCACGGTCGGCGAGTCTGCCATGCCCGTAAGCCCGCCTGCGGGGTGTGTGTGCTGGCCAAGGACTGCCCGTCGTTCGGCCTTGGCCCGACCGACCCGCTGGTGGCCGCCGCCCTGGTCAAAGGACCGGAGAAAGAGCACCTTCTCGCGTTGGCCGGGCTGTAGCGCCACCGCGCGACGCTTTTTCGATGAGCAGATCGACCGGGTGGACCATCGCAATGGTGGCGGTGGCGGTGGCGCTGATTGTCGGCCTGTCCGTCGAACTGGGACGAACCCCGGGGCCGACCGAGCCGGGCCCGGCGACCACCGACCGCCATCACCGCGGCGAACAACCCGATGTCACTCTGACCGAACTCCGAAAGCGGGCGGATCTGCCGCGCTGCCCGGCCGGACCGGCCGACGGGGGCCCGGCGGCGCTGCGCGGGGTCACCGCCGAGTGTGCCGCAGACGGCGAGCCGGTCGATGTCGCCGGCGTGCTGGCCGGTCGCCGGGTGGTGTTGAACCTGTGGGCGTACTGGTGTGTGCCGTGCCGGGCCGAGCTGCCGGCAATGGCCGAATATCAACGCCGGATCGGCCGGGATGCGATGGTGGTGACGGTGCACCAGGACGACAACGAGGCAGCAGCACTGGCATTGCTGGCCGAACTCGGGGTCCGGCTGCCCACGCTGCAGGATGGGCCACGCCGGATAGCCGCGGCGCTGCGGGTTCCGAACGTGATGCCCGCGTCGGTGCTGCTGGCGCCAGACGGTAGCGTTGTCCGCGTCCTGCCACAGTCCTTCGCCAGCGCCGACGAGATCGCCGCTGCCGTCGGTGACCAGGGGCGATGATGGGCGACGATCAGGTCCACCCGGCGACGGATCAGTGAGGGATCAAAGAAGGAGATGCCGGTGAGCGCTCGGGGCATCCCCCTGCATCGCGGGGCGCCCATCGGTCGGCGTGGACGAGTTCCGTTGACGCCGCAAGCCAGCCCGCCCTGGTTGCGCCCGCTCGTCGACAACGTCGGCCGGATGCCGCAGGCCTACCGGCGCCGGCTGCCCGCCGACGTGCTGGCGATGGTCACCGCCGCAGGGGCCACGGCGAGAATCACCGGCGCCGGACGCGAGGCGGCGGTGCTGGTGCTGTTCTCCGGCCCCCAGCAAGTGGGACAGACCGAAAGCGCTGACGGCGGGGCCGACAGCCGGTTACCGGACACGGCTGATCTGCTCGTGACGGTACGAGCCTCGACACTTCGCCACCACGCGGGTCAAGCCGCGTTTCCCGGTGGCGCATCCGATCCCGACGATGATGGGCCGGTGACGACCGCGCTGCGCGAAGCACACGAAGAGACCGGGGTGGACCCGAACCGGCTGCATCCGTTGGCCACCATGGAGAAGACGTTCATCGCACCCTCGGGATTCCAGGTGGTTCCGGTGTTGGCCTACTCACCGGATCCCGGCCCGGTAACCGTCGTCGATCCGGCGGAAACCGCCATTGTGGCGCGGGTTCCGGTGCGTGCGTTCATCAATCCGGACAACCGGCTGATGGTCTACCGCGACGAGCGCAGCCGACGCTGGGCGATGCCGGCCTTTCTGCTCAACGAGATGCTGGTGTGGGGCTTCACCGGTCAGGTGATCTCGGCGATGCTGGACGTGGCCGGCTGGGCGCAACCCTGGGACACCACCGATGTTCGTGGGCTGGACGAGGCGCTGGCACTGGTTGGCGGCGAAGGCGGGGCGCTCGGATGACAGAAAAGGTTCTGCGATGACGTCGTCACAATGGCTGGACATCGCAGTGCTGGCGATCGCGTTTGTGGCGGCAACGTCCGGTTGGCGGTCCGGCGCGCTGGGGTCGCTGCTGTCGTTCGTCGGCGTGGCGCTCGGCGCGACGGCCGGGGTGTTGTTGGCGCCGCACCTGGTCAACCATGTCAGCGGCGCCCGGCCGAAACTGTTTGCCGCTCTGTTCCTGATTTTGGCGATGGTCGTCATCGGCGAGATCGCCGGAGTGGTGCTGGGCCGAGCGGCCCGCGGGGCGATCCGGAGCCCCAGCATCCGCGGCATCGACTCGATCATCGGTGTGGTGCTGCAACTGGCGGTGGTGCTCATTGCCGCCTGGCTGCTGGCGACTCCGCTGACGGCGTCCGACCAGCCCAGCCTGGCTGCTGCGGTGCGTGGCTCGCGGGTCCTGGCCCAGGTTGACGAATACACGCCGAGTTGGTTGAAGACGGTTCCGAAGCGGCTGTCGGCGGTGCTGGACAACTCTGGACTGCCGGCAGTACTGGAGCCGTTCAGCCGCACGCCGATCAACCCGGTGGACGCGCCGGACGCGGCACTGGCCGACAACCCGATAGTGGCGGCCACCGAGCCGAGCGTGCTCCGGATCCGGGGCATGGCCCCGAACTGTCAAAAAGTATTGGAGGGCACCGGGTTTGTCATCGCGCCCACCAGGGTGATGACGAACGCGCACGTGGTCGCCGGGTCGGACAGCGTAGCGGTGGATACCGGAGGCAGAAGCTATGACGCAACAGTGATTTCGTTCGACCCGAAAGCCGACATCTCCATCTTGGCGGTGCCGGACCTGCCTACCGCGCCGTTGGAGTTTGCTAGCTCACCGGCGAAAGCCGACACCGATGCCCTGGTGCTGGGCTACCCCGGCGGCGGCGTGTTCGAGGCGACACCGGCCAGAATCCGCGACATCATCAACCTGGAGGGCCCGGACATCTACCGCAGCACAACGGTCACTCGCGAGGTGTACACGATCCGAGGAACGGTGCAACAGGGTAACTCCGGCGGCCCGCTGATCGACATGAGCGGTCAGGTGTTAGGGGTGGTGTTCGGTGCTGCGGTCGACGACGCGGATACCGGCTTCGTGCTGACCGCCAAAGAGGTGGCCGGCCAGCTCACCCGGATCGGTGACACCCAACCGGTGTCTACCGAAACGTGCGTCAGCTGAACGGGTCACAGCCGGCCCAAGAAGCTCATCAAGTGACCGTTGGTCTGCTCCGGCATCTCCTCGTGGCTGAAATGACCGGCGCCCGAGACAGATAAGTATTGACCCTGCGGCGCGTAATGCCGGGTCCGGCCAACCGGATCGGCCAGTACATAGGGGTCGAGGTCACCGCGCAGGTGCAACAGCGGAATGTCCACCGTGCGGCGGTTCAGCGTCCGCATGAACCGCCGGCCCTCATCTCGCAGTTGGCTGCGCACCGCCCAGCGCTGGTACTCCAGGGCACAGTGCGCCGCAGATGGAATCTGGATCGCTTGTCGCAGGTAGCCGATCGTTTCGGAGAAGTCCTCGGAGCGTTGCCATTTCAATCCAGCCCGGCTCCGCACCAGGTGCTCGATCCCGGCGCCGCCTTCGCGGGTCAGTGAATACTCCGGCCAGATCGGCACCTGGTAGCGCAGCAACCACGGCAGCAACGCACGAGCCTGATCGCATCGGCGCAGCGCCGATGCCCGCAACGCGGCCGGATGCGGGGAACTGATCAGGGCGATAGCGCGCACCAGCCGCGGATGTAGAAGCGCGGTGGCCCAGCAGACCAGCCCGCCATCGGCGTGGCCGACCAGCACCGCCGAGGAGTGCCCAAGAGCCCGGATCAGGCCGCCGGTGTCGCCGGCCAGCGTCCAGCCGTCGTAGCCGCGGGGCGGTTTGTCGCTCCCGCCGTAGCCACGCAGGTCCACTGCGACCACCCGGGCGTCGGACAGACCACGCAGTTGGTGCCGCCAGCTCCACCAGAATGAACCGAAGCCGTGCAGCAAGATCACCAATGGCCGCACGATCGCCGGGCTGCCACCGGCCGACGCGTCCGCCTCGACGACGTGGAAGCGGATCCCGTTGGCATGCACGTCAAGATGCCGCCAAGGCCCGTCGATACGGGTCATCGACGGGTCCGGTGCCGGCACTACCAGCCCGACGGATCGGTGGGCGGCGTGCCGCCCGGTGGGCTCGGTACCTGCGGACCGGCCGGGCCGTGCGCCTCACCGGCGCGGTCGAAATCCGGCCGCAGCGCGCTGCGCGTTTCCTTGACCGATTCGATGGTTTGCCGCGGTCCTCGAATGCGTCGCACCTTGAGATAGCCCAACAGCGCCAACAGCGCGGTGACCACGACCATGATGCCGAACACGATGGCGAACGCCACCCACCGCCACAGCCAGGTGTCCAGCAGCTCGGCGAGGAAGAAAAAGAAGAAGAAGGTGGAGTAAAACAGCACCATCACGGCCGCGATGAAAAAGACGCTGCCGGTCAAACCCTTCTTGACGTCGCGGGTGATCTCGGCGCGGGCCAGTTCGACTTCAGCGCGCACCAGCGTCGACATCTGAGTTGTCGCATCCTTGACCAGATCGCCCAGCGACGGCTCGCTCGGCAGCGCATGCGGATCGATCAGCGGAATCGTGACCAGGGTGTCGGGCACCCCGTTGCGGCGGGCTTTGGCCGCCGCGCTTTTTGCGCTCCTGCGATCGGCATTGCTCACTGGATGGTCCTCCCGGTTCGCTGTCCTCGCGGCTTATGTTGCCATGCGCTACCTGCCCGGATGAGACGAACCGGCACGTCGATGCCGCCCCCGGCGGTCGCCGCACCGAGCGAAGTTCCCCGAGGCCGGGGCTGCGGCCACGATAAGCTGTTCTTCCGGCGGGGGCGGAACTCATGGACGGGAGAATCTGCTGTGCGGATCGCGCACCGTTGGGTGTTGCGCGCCGTGGCGGTACTGGCGACCCTGACCACGTTGGTGGTGCCTGCCGTGCGGCCCGGCCCGGCCACTGCCGAGGACAAGGTGGTGCTGGGCGGTGGTGCCGGTATCGTCGTGCTACCCGACACACTGTGCACGCTGACCGCCATCGGCCACGACAGAACCGGTGACCTGATCGGCTTCACCTCGGCGCACTGCGGGGGTCCGGGAGCGCTGGTGGCCGCCGAGGCGGCGCAGGGCTATGGACCGGTGGGCATCATGGTGGCCGGCAGTGACGGCATGGACTATGCGGTGATCCGGTTCGATCCGGACCGGGTGACGCCGGTCGGCAACTTCGGTGGTTTCGCCATCAATGGCATCGGGCCGGATCCGACGTTCGGTCAGATCGCCTGCAAACAGGGCCGCACCACCGGCACCTCCTGCGGGGTCACCTGGGGGCAGGGCCAGGATCCGGGCACCATCGTCATGCAGGTGTGCGGACGTCCGGGCGATTCCGGCGGCCCGGTCACCGTCAACACCCAACTGGTCGGCATGATCCACGGGGCGTTCAGCGAGGCGCTGCCGACCTGCGTGATCAAATACATCCCATTGCACACCCCGGCGGTGGTGGTGTCGATCAACGCGGTGCTCGCCGACCTCAGCGCCAAAAACCGACCCGGTGCCGGATTCGCCCCGGTCGCCGCTTAGCACCAGCTGTCGGCGCGACTGTTGCTAGTCGGCCGCCCGGATCGCCTCGAATACCCCGGGATCCACCAGCGTCGACGTGTCGCCGAGGTCGCGCCCATCGGCGACGTCACGCAGCAGCCGCCGCATGATCTTGCCGCTACGGGTCTTGGGCAGCTCCGGCACCAGGTGGATTTGCCGGGGACGGGCGATGGGTGAGATCTCGTCGGCGACCCACGACCGCAGTTCGTCGATGATTGCACCCGCGTTGTCGGGGCGGTTGGCGGAAAGCACCACATACGCGCAGATACTCTGGCCGGTCTGTTCGTCGGTGACCCCCACCACCGCCGCCTCTGCCACCGCGGTGTGCGCCACCAGGGCCGACTCGACTTCGGCGGTGGAGATCCGGTGACCGGACACGTTCATGATGTCATCGACGCGGCCGAGCACCCAGATGTCGCCGTCGGCGTCGTAGCGGGCGCCGTCCCCGGCGAAATACCAGCCCTGCTCGGCGAACCGGGACCAGTACGCCTCGAGGAAACGTTCCGGATTGCCCCAGATGCCGCGGGCCATCGCCGGCCAGGGCTGATCCACCACCAGGTAGCCGGAGGCCTGTTCATCCTGTTGACCGGCACCGGTCGGAACGGCCAGGCGATCGCCGTGATCATCGACGATCCGTACCGAGATGCCCGGCAGCGCAGCCATCGCGGCGCCGGGTTTTGCCGCGGTGACGCCGGGCAGCGGCGCGATCATCGTCGCGCCGGTCTCGGTCTGCCACCAGGTGTCGACGACTGGGGTGCGATCGGCGCCGATCACTCGGCGGTACCAGCGCCAGGCTTCCGGGTTGATCGGCTCACCGACTGAGCCGAGCAGTCGCAGGCTAGACAGATCGTGTGCGTCGGGAATCTCGTTGCCCCACTTCATAAACGTCCGGATCAGTGTCGGCGCAGTGTAATAGATTGTCACACCGTATTTTTCGATGATTTGAAAGTGGCGGTGTTGGTCCGGGAAGTCGGGAGCGCCTTCGTAGATGATCTCTGAGGCCCCGTTGGCCAGCGGACCGTAGACGCCGTAGGTGTGGCCGGTGACCCAGCCGATGTCGGCGGTGCACCAGAACACGTCGGT
>CAZPZQ010000172.1:0-7400 GCA_964590745.1 uncultured Mycobacterium sp.
CCCACACCACCCCCTCGGTGAACACCTGGTGCTCGTAGAGGGCGATCAGCTGGCCGAGCACCGACGGGGTCAGCTTGGTGGCCAGAATCGACGTGGTCGGCCGGTTGCCGGGCATCACTTTGTGCGGCACCACGGCGGCTGGCGTTCCCTCGGCGGCGATCTCCTCGGCGGTCTTACCGAACGCCAGCACCTGGGTTTGCGCGAAGAAGTTGCTCATCAGCAGGTCGTGCATGCTGCCCGCACCGTCGGCGGTAGCCAGGTCGTCGGTGGGCTCCGAGAAGGCGATGAAATCCGCCGGCACCAGCCGGGTGCCCTGATGCAGTAACTGATAGAAGGCATGCTGGCCGTTGGTTCCTGGTTCGCCCCAAAAGATTTCACCGGTATCCGTGGTCACCGGCGTGCCGTCGGCGCGGACGGACTTACCGTTGGACTCCATGGTCAGCTGCTGCAGGTACGCCGCGAACCGGGCCAGGTCGTTGGAGTAAGGCAGCACCGCCCGCGACTGCGCGCCGAAGAAGCTGGAGTACCACAGCCCGATCATGCCGAGCAGTACCGGTGCATTGGCTTGCAGCGGTGCGGTTTTGAAATGTCGGTCGACGATGTGAAAGCCGGATAGGAAGTCGGCGAACCGGTCTCGACCGATCGCAGCCATGACCGACAGTCCGATCGCCGAGTCAACGGAGTAACGCCCGCCGACCCAATCCCAGAAGCCGAACATGTTGGCGGTGTCGATGCCGAAGTCGTCGACCAGGCGCTTGTTGGTGGAGACGGCGACGAAATGTTTCGACACCGCGGCGTCGCCCAGAGCGTCGGTCAGCCAGCGCCGTGCCGCGGTCGCGTTGGTCAAGGTTTCGAGGGTAGAGAAAGTTTTGGATGCGACGATGAAAAGCGTTGTGGCAGGGTCAAGGTTAGCCAACGTCGCAATCAAGTCGGCGGGGTCGACGTTGGAGACGAAGCGCGCTGAGACCCCGGCGTCGGCGTAGTGCCGCAGCGCTCGGTAGACCATCACCGGCCCGAGGTCCGAGCCGCCGATGCCGATGTTGACGACGGTGGTGATCCGCTTACCGGTGGCGCCGGTCCACTCACCGCTGCGCAGTCGGTCGGTGAAATCGCCCATCGCGTCGAGCACAGCGTGCACATCGGCGACCACGTTCTGCCCGTCGACGACCAACTCAGCGTCGCGAGGGAGTCGCAACGCAGTGTGTAACACAGCGCGGTCCTCGGATGTGTTGATGTGCAGACCGGCGAACATCTCGTCGCGCCGCTGCTCCACGCCCGCGGTCCGAGCCAGATCGACCAGGAGTCTCACCGTCTCGTCGGTGATCCGGTGTTTGCTGTAGTCAATGTACAAGTCGCCGACGGTGACGGTGAACTTCCGCCCGCGGTCGGGGTCGTCGGCGAAGAACTGGCGCAGGTGAGTTTGGCCGATTTGGTCGTGGTGTTTACTCAGGGCGATCCAGGCTGGCGTGGTGCTGATATCGGCTGCGGTCATCTTTTGACCCTAACGGCTTTTGGCGGCGCCGGTGTGGGCCGGGCCGGTGCAGGAGGACTCGCCGCTGACAGCGAATCCCCAGAATTCAGCCGGTTGGCGGATGCCGATCTAGGGACCGAGCTTGCGGCGCGGAAGCTTGGTCGCGGCCCGGATTCGGTCGGCATAGGGTTGTTGTCCGGTTGCCGATAACTCGCCGAGGTAGCTGTCGAACGAGATGGTGCCAACGGCCCGGTCCGGCGCCAAGTGGCCGCCGGACCGGTAGGCGCGTGCGACGCGGCCGGGCAGTGGCACCGACAGCACTGGCCGACGTTTGCCGACGGCAGCCAGATAGCGCCGAGCCAACTCGGTGACCGGCAGCACCTCCGGTCCGCCGATATCCGGAACTCGACCGGCGGCCTCGCCAAGAACCAAATCGGCGAGCCGGGCCCCCACGTCTCGTACATCGATGGGCTGAAAGCTCCAGCCCCGCGGCACCAGCATCAGCGGAGGCTTGGCCAGTACCCGCAGCGCAGCGACGACGAGGTCGTGGAATTGAGTGGCACGCAGCACCGTCCAGGGCAACCCGGAGTCGCCGAGCAATTGTTCGTCGGCGAGCTTGCTGCGGTAGTAGCGGAACGGCACCCGGTCGACGCCGACGATCGAAATGTAGACCAGATGCGGTTTTTCGGCCTGAGCGGCTGCCGTGACCAGCTGCGCGACTGGATCGACGCAGGCCACGATGGCGTCCACCCCGCTGACCGCTTCAGCCAGGCCCGCACCGGTCTTGACGTCGCCAATGACGTGCTGCACCTGGTGGGTCAAACCTGACGAGTGTCGTCCACGGCTGAGTATCCGAACCTGGACTCCGGCGTCGACCAGCCGGTCGACCACAACTCTTCCGACTGTGCCGGTGCCGCCCGCCACTAGGATGCGTTTTGTCACCCCGCCGAGCCTAGTGCGCCCGGCTCGGCACGCTTAGTGGCCGAGTCGGCCGCGACCCAGCCGAAGCAGCAGCATCGCCAGGTCTTTGCCGTCTTGGCCGAGTTCGCTGTAGCGCTCGATCACCTTCATCTCCCGGCTGTGCACCAGCCGGGTACCGCCGGAAGCCAGCCGAGCCCGGCCGATCGTCTGGGATACCTCGGTACGGCGCTTCACCGCGGCCAGGATCTCGGCGTCTAGCCGGTCGATTTCCCGACGCAAGTCATCGATGTCGGGTTGGGGTGCTGTGGTTTTTGCAGTCATGGGTTTCGACTCCGCATTCTCGCTGTTGGTGGGTTCTGGTCTCATCGGCAATCCGGCCTCACACAACAGACGAGCCCCGGATCGACGACGCGGACCGGGGCTCTGCGAAGCAGCTAGACCACGGGCACCGCTACCCGGTACCCGTAGGAAAATCGACGCTGCATGGCGAGCACGAGACGAGTCTGCCACTAAGAGTCACACCAGCGCAAAGCCGGTCGGCCAACGGCGGTACGTTAGGGCTGATGCAAGGAACAAGTGCGATAACGAGTGCGATGAGGAGCGGCGCATTTTGACGGTGCACCTCCCGGATGCCAAACATGTTACGGATGCGGATCGGCTGTTAGACGGGCTCAACCCGCCGCAACGTCGGGCGGTGCTGCATGCGGGCTCGCCGCTGCTGATCGTGGCGGGCGCGGGCTCCGGTAAGACGGCGGTACTGACCCGGCGGATCGCCTATCTGCTGGCTGCCCGCGGCGTCGGTGTCGGGCAGATCCTGGCCATCACGTTCACCAACAAGGCGGCCGCCGAGATGCGCGAACGGGTGGTGCAGCTGGTCGGCCCGCGAGCCCGGGCGATGTGGGTGTCGACATTTCACTCGTCTTGTGTGCGGATCCTGCGCAACCAGGCAGCACTGGTGCCCGGCTTGAATTCCAACTTTTCGATTTACGACGCCGACGACTCGCGACGGCTGCTGCTGATGATCGGCCGGGACATGGGTCTCGACGTCAAGCGGCACTCGCCGCGGCTGCTCGCACACGCTATCTCGAACCTGAAGAACGAGTTGATCGATCCGGAGCAAGCGCTGGCCGGACTCGCCGAAGACTCCGATGCTCTGGCGCGCGTCGTGGCCAGTGTCTACGGCGAGTACCAGCGCCGGCTGAGGGCCGCGAACGCCTTGGACTTTGATGACCTGATCGGCGAGGCGGTTGGGCTGCTGCAGGCCTTCCCGGAGATTGCCCAGCATTATCGGCGGCGGTTCCGGCACATCCTGGTCGATGAATACCAGGACACCAACCACGCCCAATACGTCCTGGTCCGTGCGCTCGTCGGGCCCGGCGACCAGCACGATGATGTGCCGCCGGCCGAGCTGTGCGTCGTGGGTGACGCCGACCAGTCGATCTACGCGTTCCGGGGCGCCACCATCCGTAATATCGAGGATTTTGAACGCGACTACCCTGATGCGACGACGTTGCTGCTGGAACAGAATTATCGCTCCACCCAGAACATCTTGTCAGCCGCCAACTCGGTGATTGCCCGCAATTCAGGCCGTCGCGAGAAAAGGCTGTGGACCGACGCGGGCACCGGAGAATTAATCGTTGGCTACGTTGCCGACAACGAACACGACGAAGCCAGGTTCGTCGCCGAAGAGATAGATGCGCTGGCCGACCGGGGCGATATAAGCTACAGCGACATCGCGGTCTTCTATCGGACCAACAATGCATCACGGTCGCTGGAAGAGGTATTCATCCGCACCGGAATTCCGTACAAAGTCGTTGGCGGCGTGCGTTTTTACGAGCGCAAGGAAATCCGCGACATCCTTGCCTATCTGCGGGTGCTAGACAACCCGGGCGATACGGTGAGCCTGCGGCGCATCCTGAACACCCCGCGGCGGGGTATCGGAGACCGAGCTGAGGCGTGCGTGTCGGTGTACGGCGAGAACACTGGAATCGGGTTCGCCGAGGCACTGGAGGCGGCCGCGCGTGGCGAGGTACCGATGCTGAATACCCGGTCGCAGAAGGCAATTGCCGTATTCGTTGAAATGCTCGATGACCTGCGCGGCAATCTCCAGGCAGTGGACGAAGACTTGGGCGACTTGGTTGAGATGGTGCTGAACCGAACCGGCTACCGGGCCGAACTGGAATCCTCCACCGATCCGCAGGATCTGGCCCGGCTAGACAACATCAACGAACTGGTCAGTGTCGCACATGAATTCAGCATTGACCGGGCTAACGAGTTGGCGGCGCCGGAGGCTGAAGGCACAGTAGCCTCCGACGACGAAGACGTGCCGGACATCGGTGTGCTTGCCGAGTTTCTGGAGCGGGTGTCGCTCATTGCCGACAGCGATGAGATCCCCGAACACGGCACCGGTGTGGTCACCTTGATGACGCTGCACACCGCCAAAGGGCTGGAGTTTCCAGTGGTCTTCGTCACCGGGTTGGAGGACGGTGTCTTCCCGCACATGCGCTCGCTGGGCGATCTGCGCGAGCTGTCCGAAGAACGGCGCCTGGCCTACGTGGGCATCACCCGGGCGCGTCAGCGCCTCTATCTGAGCCGGGCCAAGGTGCGTTCATCGTGGGGCCAGCCCATGTTGAACCCGGAATCCCGCTTTCTACAAGAGATCCCGCAGCAGCTCATCGACTGGCGGCGCACCGACACCACCGCGTCGTTCAGTGCGCCGGTCAGCGGCGCCGGCCGATTCGGTACCCCGCGCCCAGCACCGAGCCGCTCGGCAGCCGCGAACCGGCCGCTGATCGTTTTGCAGCCCGGCGATCGCGTCTCGCACGACAAGTACGGCCTGGGTCGAGTCGAGGAAGTCTCCGGTGGCGGGGACGCGGCGATGTCACTGATCGACTTCGGCAGCTCCGGGCGGGTGAAGTTGATGCACAACCACGCGCCGATCACCAAACTTTAGTCCAGGACCGGCGATCGGCCCGGGTCAGGCCGGCCCAACCCAGCGCCGGGTCGCCGGGTGCAGTGCCAACACCGCGCTGGCGGCCTGAATGACCGGAACAGCATGCACAATCCGAGGCACCCGAGCGCCGGCGATGAACAAGCTGCCGAACGTCAGCAACGCGACCGCGGCACCGACCGCAATCAGGTAGGGGCCCAGTGATCGTTGCCGCAGCAACAGGATCACCCCGGAGATCGTGGTCGCCGCGAACACCAGCGTCAGGAAGCCCACCGCCACGCAGAACAGCCGGTCGGTGTGCCACCAACTGGCAATCAGATCGGTGGCCACCACCGAGGTGGCCCAGCCGCTGAGAATCGCGGCCGCGCAGGCGGCGATCGCCACGGCAGCGTTGGCTCCGGTGGGCGCAGCGACCCGGCCGACCGGCGGATCGCTGAGTGAGTCGATCCCGGTGGAACTGCGGACGCCGGCGCCGGAGTCGCCGGAAGCTGCCGGCAGGGATCCGGTTGGCGCCCGACGGATGATGTGGCCCCGGGTGCTGGGCGGCCCCGAGCCAACAAGACCCTCGCCGGGCGGCGGGTCGGTGGAAGGGGTTCCGCGATGGTCGGTCACCAACCCAGGTTAGGCCCCGAAATTGATACCCCGCTGAGCCAGCCACGGAGTGGGATCGATCCGGTTGGTGCCGCCCATCAGCACTTCGAAGTGCAAGTGCGGGCCGGTAGAGAAGCCGCGATTACCCATTGTCGCGATCTGATCGCCGGCCATCACCCGCTCACCAACATTGACCGTCGTGCTGTTGACGTGACCGTACAACGTCACTGTTCCGTCGGAATGCCGCAGCTTGACGAGCATGCCGTAACCGGCGCTGGAACCGGACTCGATGACGACACCGTCGGCCGCCGCGACGATCGGCGTACCGATCGAGTTGGCGATGTCGATGCCGCCGTGCAGCACGCCCCACCGGTAGCCGAAATTCGAGGTGAACATGCCGCGCGTCGGCATGACGAAAAGCGGGCGCTGCAGCCGAGCCTCCCGCTCGGCGCGCTCCTGGGCGAACGCCACCCCCTTGGCAAGTTCCTCGTTGTGCATGACGATGTTCGCCGCGGCCTTCACGGTCACCACCTGCATGCCACGGCCAGCGCCTTCCACGCCACCCGATGTGGGACTGCTTGCGCGCTGCTGCACGGTCTGCGCTGACGCGGTGCCCGATGGGTGGGTTGCCGCATGTGCAGCGGCAGCAGCGGCGCCGGCGGCCATCGCGGCGATCAACGCCCGCCCTTTGGCGGCACTGGTCGGTTGACTGCGGTGTTTTCCTCGGCGATTTCCGGGACGCACCGCCAGCCGAGCCGGTTCTGCTGGGCGTCGGTAGCCGACCGCGTCACGGGGATCGCGCGGCAGCGCGAGCGGCAGTGCCAGCGGGAGCGCCACCAAGTTGTCGGTGTCTTGCAAGTCGTCCAGCTCGGGAGCGTGCAGCACTCGGGTTCGGCTCTCGAACGCACTGTTGGCGTCGAAATCCAGATCGATCAGCCCGCCGAACTCGTTGAACGGAATGATGTCGGTGATCTCATTGGGGTGCGGTGCTGACGAACGTTGGCTCGATCCCCGGAACGACCCTCGTACGCTGGCGGAGCCGAACCCGGCAACAGGGGACGAGGGCGAACCATGCTGCGTCAACCTGAAAGTTCCCTCTGGTTCGTGATCAGAACGTTATACAGACATAGACCTTGGAGACGGTAACCACTACCCGGCGAAACTGGCAAGCGGTCCGGGGAATCCATCGTTGATTGTGAGTTGGATCACACTTTGAGCCGGTGAGATCTACCACAGGACCGCTATGCGGCGTCGGGGCGCCGCAGCCGTGTCGATACAGTTCGTCCGGGGTGAATCCTCTCCGAACCCGACACCGCCGAGCTTCAGCCGGCCATCAAGACAGTGAGCCCATGGACCTATTCGAATATCAGGCGAAGGAATTGTTCGCCAAGCACAACGTGCCCACCAGTTCCGGGAGAGTCACCGACACGGCCGCCGGGGCACAACAGATCGCTACCGAGATCGACC
>CAZPZQ010000173.1:0-5807 GCA_964590745.1 uncultured Mycobacterium sp.
CGGGATCAACACCGGCATCATCCGGGCGATGGGCGGCAGCGGTTCGGTCGTCACCTCGGCCGGCCTGGTGTTCGCGTTCACCATGATGTCGATGCTGATTTCCGATCTGCGGGTGATCGGCCAGGTCGGCTCGACGATCGGGCTGGGGTTGTTGATCGACACCCTGGTGATCCGGTCGTTCATGACCCCGGCGATCGCGGCGCTGCTGGGCCGGTGCTTCGGGGGGCCGCAGCGGGTGCGCACCCGCCCAGCCCCCGCCGATCCGGAACGGGCGCCGCGGCGCGAACTGCAGGATACGTTGGCGCGGCGCTGATCCGAGTACAGAGCCAGCTCAGCTCGGCCCGCGCGCGACGATCACCGGTGTGTGCGCGGACTGCACCACGGCCAGGCTGACCGATCCGAGCAGCATGCCGGCGAATCCGCCGCGCCCGTGGCTGCCCACCACCACCAACTGCGCCGACTGCGATTGCTCGATCAGTTGATCGGCCGGCCGATCGCAGACCACCACCCGCCGGACCGTGACGTCGGGATACCGCTCCCGAAACCCGGCCAGTCGTTCGGCCAGCAGCAACTCGCCGTCGGCCTGCAGGCCCGCCAGATCGACGCCGGGGAAGTCGATCATTCCGGCGTCGTGCCAGGCATACACCGCGACCAGGTCGACACTGCGCAGCGATGCTTCTTCGAAGGCCAGGGCCGTCGCCGCTTCGGAGACCGGTGAGCCGTCGACGCCCACCACCACCGGGGCGTCATCGGGACGGGACAGCGCCTGCTGTTCGTCGTGCACGACCGCGACCGGGCAGTGCGCCTGCCGGACCAATGCCGAACTGACCGAGCCGAGCACGATGCGGCGCAACCGGCCGTGACCACGGCTGCCGACTACCATCAGGTCGGCCTGCTTGCTCAGCTCGACCAGGATCGGAACCGTCGACCCGACCAGCGTCTCACCGGCGACCCTGGACGTGCCGGTGTCGCCGATCCGGCTCTCGGCGATTTTGAGCGCTTCCCGTAGCTGGCGTTGGCCCTGTTCTTGTTGCCACTCTGCGTATCCGGCCGGCATCGGCGTCTCGGGAAAGGTCATCACCATCGGCGGGGTGAGCACGTGCACCAGCGTGAGCGGCAGGCCGTGCAGGGCAGCGTCTCGCGACGCCCACTCGACCGCGGCGATCGACGAGGGCGACCCGTCGACGCCAACCAGCACGCCGTGATTGATCGCGGCAGACATCGAACCTCCTCACCGTGGGTTCTGTTGAGCCGGGCGATGGCATAGCTTTTCGGCTTCGGCGACCGTTTCAGCCAGTGGCCGGCTGGTGTCCAGCCGGTGTGCTTCCGGCCAAGCGTCTGTTCGCCCGGACAGTGCGGCGGCAATTTCCGGTGTGGCATCCGACGTGCTCGCGGTGCGGGTGCGAATCCGGTCTGCCGCGGTGTGCTGCGATGCGACGCAAGCTAGTTCGATCATGGACACCGATGCCGCCTCGGCTAGTTCACCGGCGCGCCGGCGCTGCTGCGGGTCCCCCCAGGTGCCGTCCAGGATCACCGATTCACCGCGACGCAGGTGCCGTTCGGCGCGTTCCAGCACGGCGCCGTACACGGCGGCGACGTTCTCGGCACTGTACAGACCGGAGTGCAGGGTACCGGCGTCCCCGGATATCACCCCGGCAGCGCGCAGTTGTTGCCGGACGTCGTCAGTGGAGATCACTTGTGCGCCAACCTGACCCGCCAGTGCTCGGGCCACGGTGGTCTTTCCGGTGCCCGGCCCGCCGCCGACCAGGATCAGCTGGATCGCGGCGGTGCGCAGGTGCGCCAGGGTGATGTCCAGATGCCGGAGCGCGTCGTCCGCGGCATCGGCATTGCCCTGTTCGAATCGCAGGCAGTCGGTTTTGGCGCGGACCGCTGCCCGATAGGCGATGTAGAAATGCTGCAGGGTGTCCGGTGCGCTGTCGTCGGCTAGCCGACGGTAGTGATCCAGGAAAAAATCGGCAAGGTCTTTGCGGTGTAGGAACTCCAAATCCATGGCCAGGAAGGCGGCGTCGTCGATACCGTCGACGTAGCGCAGTTCGTCGTCGAAGTCCAGACAGTCCAACAGCGCCGGCCCGTCGGGCAGACAGAAGATGTCGTCGGCGAGCAGATCGGCGTGCCCGTCGATGATCCTGCGGTCGGCGATGCGCTCGGCGAACAGCGATTCGCGACCGGACAGGAATGCGATTGCCAGCCGGTCGGCCTCGGCGATTTTTTCCGGCGCCAGCACGGAGTGCTCGAAATCGGTGAGTTCGGCGCAGTTCTGCTGCCATCGCGCGGTCACGGCGTCGACTTCGCCGCACGCGTCGATGGCCGGTCCGCGCTCTGCGGTGGCGTGAAATCCGGCCAGGGTCTCGGCGACTCGGTGCAGGCAGTCCTCGACCGGCTGGCCGCGGCTGACCAGACTGGCCAGCCGGGCCGCGTCCGGGTGGCGACGCATGATGATCACCGGCTCACCGGGCCCGCCGTGCGGGTCGCTCAGTTGCGCGACGCCAAGGTAGCTGTCCGGGGCAAGGCGGCGGTTGAGCGCAACTTCGTGCCGGCAGGCTTGCTCGCGCCGCTCGGCGGTGCTGAAGTCCAGAAACGCCGTCCGCACCGGCTTCTTGGCCTTGTAGGCGCGGTCCCCGATCAGAACAACGATGCCGGTATGCGTTTCGTGAATCCGGGGCGACGCGTTACCCGACGGATGCATACCGCCATGATGCCCGACCGAGCGCAACCGCCGTGCCACCGCGCCAGCAGCGCAGGCCCGCGCCGTGCACCCGGGTAGGGTTGAGTCCAAGGTGAGGACCGAAGACCCTGGCGTCTGCTACTGGTATCCCGCAGTATCGGTGCCGATGGAAGCGGAGGTCGATATGGCTCACGCCGTGGTGAGCGGAAGCGTGCTCCGGGACGCAGTACAGCTGGCTTGCCGCGCACCGTCGCTGCACAACAGTCAGCCGTGGAAATGGGTGGCTGACGAAACCGGGTTGCAGCTGTTCCTCGATCCGGATCGCATCGTTGAATCGACTGACGACGCCGGGCCGCGGCGTGAGGCGATCATCAGCTGCGGAGCTGTGCTCGACCATCTGCGGGTGGCGGTCGCCGTGGCAGGATGGGCCGCCGACGTGGACAGGTTTCCCGACCCCGACGACCCCGACCATCTGGCCTCGGTCAGCTTGAGCCCGCTGGAGCACGTCACCAACCGGCACCGCGAGCGAGCCGACGCGATCTTGCGTCGCCGCACCGATCGGCTGCCATTCGCCGCACCGGCCAACTGGGGGATCGTCGAGCCGGTGCTGCGCGCTTCGCTGGATTCGGCCGTCCTGCGACTGGATGTGCTGCCCGACGAGCTGCGCCCCCAACTGGCCGAGGCGTCTGCGCTCACCGAGTCGCTGCGGCTCTACGATTCGTCGTACCATTCCGAATTAGCCTGGTGGACAGCACCTTTCCAGACGTGGGACGGCATCCCGCCCAGTGCGCTGGTTTCGGCCACCGAAAGCGACCGGGTCGACGTTGGACGCATCTTTCCGGTCATCGGGCGAAGCGATCGGCGTAGCGAAGTCGCCGAGGATCGCGCCACCGTGCTGGTCCTGTCCACCGACGACAACAGCACGACCGACGCGCTGTGGGCCGGCGAGGGTTTGTCGCAGGTGCTGTTGGAGTGCACGTCGGCCGGGCTGGCCACCTGCCCGGTCACCCACCTGACCGAGTTGGCCGGCAGCCGCGACGTCATCAACACGTTGATCGACCGGGCCGGGATGCCTCAGGCGCTGATTCGGGTCGGCCAAGCACCCGCGATTGCCGAGGCGCCGCCGGTGACGCCCCGGCGCCCGCTGCGCGAGGTGCTAGAGTGGCGCCGCTAAACGCCGCGGTTGCTACCGGCGGCGCTGCCGGAAGGGCCAGAAGAGTGGGTCAGGAATCGTCGGCCGTCATCGACCCGCGCCGGCACGATGCCGTCCTGTTCGACCTGGCGGCCGTGACGGATGTGGGGTCCGAGCCGCTGGCCGGCGGGCTGCGGGTGTTCGATTCGACGGTGCTGCTGGGGCGCCAGCTGCAGCAGGCCGGACTGCGCACCGCGGTGTTCTCATTGTTTCGCGATCGCATGACGGTGCTGGACGCCATGGGCTTGGGTGATCTGTTCAGCGTCCGGATCGACGGCGTGATCGCCGACGAACTCGGACCGGCCGCAAAACCGGAGCTGACCATGCTGGTCGAAGCGGTTAACCAACTGGCGGTACGGCCGGGCCGCTGTGTGGTCGTAGAGAGCAGCGGGGCGGGCGTGGCCGCCGGCCGCAGTGGCGGTTTTGCGCTGGTGATCGGCGTGGACCGGACCGGACAGCACATCGAGCACAGTGAGAGCGTGGCCTGGTACGGCGCTGACCTGGTAGTGCCCGATTTGAGCGTTATCACCGTGCGCACCGGGGACCGGCCGATGTCGTCGCTGCCGGATGCCCGGGCGGCGCTCGGTACGGCGGGCGGGCTGGTGGTCGACCGGCGCCCCGCGGTGTTCTTCGACTTCGACGGGACGCTGTCGGACATCGTCGATAATCCCGACGCCGCCGTCCTGGTCTCAGGTGCAGCAGAGGCGTTGCAGACGTTGTCGACCCGCTGCCCGGTCGCGGTGCTCAGTGGCCGCGACCTCGCCGACGTGCAGCAGCGGATCGGTTTGCCCGGCATCTGGTATGCCGGTAGTCACGGTTTCGAACTGGTCGGTCCCGACGGCAGCCACCATCAGAACGAGGCCGCCATGGCGGCGGTGCCGGTGCTGTCCGAAGCCGCGGCGGCGCTGGACGCCCAACTCGGCGCCATTCCCGGTGTGGTGGTGGAGCACAAGCGGTTTGCTGTCGCGGTGCACTATCGCAACACCGCCCGCGATCAGGTCGCCGAGGTGATCGCCGCGGTCCGCACCATCGGAAAACAGCACGGCCTTCGGGTGACGACCGGTCGCGAAGTTATCGAATTGCGCCCCGAGATCGACTGGGACAAGGGCAAAACGTTGCGCTGGGTGATCAGCCGGCTGATCGACCGGGGCGAGGTCGATTCGGTGTTGCCGCTCTACCTCGGCGACGACATCACCGACGAGGACGCCTTCGACGCGGTGCGCGACGACGGGGTCGGGATCGTCGTCCGGCACACCGACGACGGTGATCGGGCTACCTCCGCACGTTTCGCGCTGGACAGCCCCGCCGATGTCGTCGGCTTCATCGAGCAGCTCGCCGAACACATCGACGGCCACCACTAGACCGCACCCACGGTACGGAGACACCGTTGAGCAGCGAAATTCTGAATGCGCAGTTCGGCAGCGAGTACGACGAGTTCCCGGAGCTGACCGATCGGGACTTTCAAAAGCTGGCGAGAGACCGGGTTCGACAGCTCACCAAGATCTTTATGCCGGCCAGCCATCCCGGGGTGGAGGAGTTTCTGCTCGAACTGTGGATCGACGGCCTGGCCACCGGCCTTCGGATGGCGCGAGACTAGTCACCCGTTCGCGGCGAGCGTGACAAAATGCCGTCAGAACCGGGCGGGCGGCGTACGTATGTGCACGTTCGCGGAGACCCCGGAACCCTAGGTGCGGTATTCCGCGGCGCCGTCGTCGAGCACCACCCGGGCATTGCTGCCGTCGGGCTCAGCGGCCTCGGTGCGAAACACCGCGTGACCGGGTTCGGTGCGCCAGATGGACGTGGTCAGCGTTTCACCGGGGAACACCGGATCGGTGAACCGCGCCTTGATCGCGGTGATCCGGGCGGCGTCATTGTCGGCGAGCTCGGCGAGCAGCGCCCGGCCGGCGAAGCCGTAGCTGCACAGCCCGT
>CAZPZQ010000173.1:5817-7383 GCA_964590745.1 uncultured Mycobacterium sp.
GTCTGGGCGAACCACGGGTCGCTGTGCAGCGGGTTGCGGTCACCGGAGAGCCGGTAGATCAGCGCCTGATCTTCTCGGCTGAGGTAGCCGATGCGGGCGTCCGGCTCGGAGTCCGGAATCTCCGGCACGGCCGGCCGCTGCCCCCGCGCCCCGCCGAAGCCGCCCGCGCCGCGGATGACCAGGGTGGCCAACGTCTCGGCGATCGGCTCGGACGTCTTCGGGTCACTGCCGCGGGCCCGCACCATCACGATCGCGTTCTTGCCCTCCCCTTTGTCCTGGATGTCGGCCACCTCGGAGACCACACGGAGGCTGCCGGCGGCCGGCAGCGGGGCGAAGAGCCGCACCTCCTGCGAGCCGTGCAGCAGCATCGCGGGGTCGAACGTGCCGATCAGCCCCGCCGCCCCGAAGCCCAAGCAGCAAATGACGGCGTAGGTGGGCAACACCTGCTGGGTAATGCCGTGGCTGTTTTCCGTGGTGAACGACAGATCCGCGGTGCCGGCGCCGACTCCGAGCGCGTACAGCATGGTGTCCCGGTCGGTCCATTCGACCAGCACCGGTTCGGTGGTCGCACCGACGGCTTTCGGGTCGAGTGCCATGCGGTCCTCCTTACTCGAGCTCAGAATCCGATCAGCTCGCTTGATGGTTTCCTCGTCCGCCATCATTTCGGCCGCCGTCGCCGGGCGTCACGAAATTGACCTAAACCAGCCGAAGTCGTCCCATTCGCACCGTCGACAAGGCAGGCTATCGCCATGCCCAACCGCAGCCATTCTGTGATCTGGAAAGTGACAACCGCCCTGGCGCTCGCCGCGGCACTCATCCTCGCCGCCTGCAGCTCGTCGCACCATCGCAACATCACGTTGACGTTTATCCGGCACGCGCAATCCGAGAGCAACGCCGAGGGTGTGGTCAACACCGACATACCCGGACCCGGGCTCACCGAGCAAGGCAAAGGACAAGCCCAGCAGATCGCGCATCAACTGCGCGGCGGCCACTACGACGGGGTCTACGCCTCCAATATGATCCGGACGCAGCAGACCGCCGCGCCGCTGGCCCAGGAGCTCGGCCGGCAGGTCCAGATTCTGCCCGGACTGCGAGAAGTCGACGCCGGCTGGTATGACGACGCGTCGATGTCGAGGTCCGAGTCGACCTACCTGTTGGCACCGATGGGCTGGGTGCGCGGCGACCGCACGTTGGCTATCCCGGGTTCGATCAACGGCAACGAGTTCAACGACCAGTTCGGTGCCGCGGTGCAGAAGATCTACAACACCGGCGACGCCAACCCGGTGGCGTTTTCGCACAGCACCTCGATCATGGCCTGGACGTTGATGAACGTCAAAAACCCCCGCAACAGTCTGATGACCGAGCATCCGCTGCCCAACATCGGCCGGGTGGTGATCACTGGCAACCCGATCACCGGCTGGCGACTGATCGACTGGGACGGCATCCGCACGTTCAACTGACGACCCCGCGGGTGACGGCAAACATCCCAGGCCGCCGCCTCGCACGGCCTGGGATGTTGCCTAGCTACCCAGCATCGGGAACTGGGTCTCTGGAAGCCGGCTCTAG
>CAZPZQ010000174.1:0-7307 GCA_964590745.1 uncultured Mycobacterium sp.
TGTCCAACCGCCCTCTGGACGCGAATAGTCCAGGTAGAGCATCGAGGCCACGGCGTCCACCCGCAGCCCGTCGACGTGGAATTCGTCAAGCCAATACAGCGCATTGGCCACCAGGAAGTTACGTACTTCTGGTCGGCCGAAATCGAACACGTAAGTGCCCCAGTCAAGCTGCTCACCACGCCGAGGGTCTGAGTGTTCGTAGAGCGGAGTGCCGTCAAAGCGGCCCAGCGCCCACGCGTCTTTCGGGAAATGCGCCGGAACCCAGTCCACGATGACGCCGATGCCGGCTCGGTGCAGCGCGTCGACCAGCGCCCGGAAATCGTCGGGTGTGCCGAACCGGGACGTCGGCGCGTAGTAGGAGGTGACCTGATACCCCCACGACCCGCCGAATGGATGCTCGGCGACGGGCAGCAGTTCGACATGAGTGAAGCCGTGAGTCACGACATAGTCGGTCAATTCGGTAGCGAGTTGGCGGTAGCTGAGTCCCGGCCGCCAAGAGCCCAGGTGCACTTCGTAGATGCTCATCGGTTCCAGCACCGGGTTGCGTTCGGCGCGCTGGCTCATCCATTCGACATCGGACCACGTGTGTGTGCTCGTGGTCACCCGGGACGCGGTGTGCGGCGGTACCTCGGTGGCGAACGCAAACGGATCGGCCCGGTCGGCGACCACGCCGTCGGCGCCGTGTATCCGGAACTTGTACAGGCCGTCGGACGGAAAGCCGGGCCAGAACAGCTCCCATACGCCCGATGACCCCAGCGCACGCAGTGGCGCGTCGTTGCCGTCCCAACCGTTGAAGTCGCCGATCAGGCCGACGCCCTTGGCGTTGGGCGCCCACACGGCGAACGACACCCCGGTCACCACGCCGTCGGCGGTGGTAAACGACCGGGGATGAGCGCCGAGCACTTCCCAGAGCCGTTCATGTCTGCCCTCGGCGAACAGATGCAGATCGACCTCGCCCAGGGTGGGTAAAAACCGGTATCCGTCGGCGACGACGTGCGCGCCGGATGCGCCTCCGGAGCCGGGATAGATGACTTCCAGCCGATAGTCGATGAGGCCGACGAACGGCAACGCCACCGCGAACAACCCGGCGTCGAGGGCCTGCATGACGAACCGGTCGGATCCCACCAGGGCCACCACGCCGGCGGCGTGCGGCCTAAACGCCCGGATCACGGTGTGATCGCCGTATTCGTGTGCACCCAGGACCGCGTGGGGATCGTGGTGAACTCCGGCGACCAGCCGAGCCGTATCTTCCGGCGCCGGCGACAGGTAGCGGCTGGAGATGCGTCCGCTTCGGGTCATCCGCCGGTCACTCCCGGCGCAGTAGGATGGTTCGTACCTCCGGGGCGATCTGCGGCATGTTGACGATGTGGGCGACCGCCCGGGCCGGATCTAGCCGCACGTAGTTGGCTTGTCCCCATTGATAGTCCTCCCCGGTGATCTCATCGCGCACCCAGAACCGTTCATACGGCTCCATACCCAATGCCGCCATGTCCAACCACAGCGTGGCCTGCTCAGGCGCAAACGCATTCAAAGTGACCACCACCAGCACGCAGTCGCCGGTCGCCGGGTCGAACTTGCTGTAGGCCAGCAACGCGTCGTTGTCGACGTGATGGAAGTGGAGGGTGCGCAACTGGCTCAACGCCGGGTGTAGTCGGCGAATCGCATTCAGTCGGGCGATGAACGGCTCCAGGGACCTGCCCTGGGCAACGGCGGCTGCGAAATCACGGGGCCGCAGTTCATACTTCTCCGAGTCCAGGTACTCCTCGCTGCCCTCGTGCAATGCGCGGTGCTCGAACAGTTCGTAGCCGGAATACACCCCCCAGGCCGGGCCCATGGTGGCAGCCAGGACGGCACGGATGGCGAACATGCCCGGTCCGTTGTGCTGCAGGCTGGCGTGCAGGATGTCCGGAGTGTTCACGAACAGGTTCGGCCGGCGAAAGTCGGCGAGTTCGACGATCTGCTGAGCGAACTCGGTGAGCTCGGACTTCGAAGTGCGCCAAGTGAAGTAGGTGTACGACTGGGTGAAACCGAGCTTAGCGAGGCCGTATTGGCGGGCCGGCGGCGTGAACGCCTCGGACAGAAATAGCACATCCGGGTCGACGGCCTTGACCTTGGCGATCAGCCAGACCCAAAAATCGGGCGGCTTGGTGTGCGGGTTATCCACCCGAAAGACCTTGACACCGTGGTCGATCCAGTGCCGAACCACCCGGAGCACTTCGGCGTACAGGCCGGCCGGGTCGTTGTCGAAGTTCAGCGGGTAGATGTCCTGGTATTTCTTCGGCGGGTTCTCCGCATAGGCGATGCTGCCGTCCGGCAATTCGGTGAACCAGTGGCGGTGGGTTTTGGCCCACGGGTGATCCGGTGCGCACTGCAGTGCCAGGTCCAAGGCGACTTCCAGACCCAGCTCGCGGGCCGCTGCGACGAAGCGGTCGAAGTCGTCGAGGGTGCCTAGCTCCGGGTGCACGGCGTCGTGGCCGCCCTCGGCGCTGCCGATCGCCCATGGTGACCCGACGTCGCCGGGCGCCGCGGTGGCGGTGTTGTTGCGGCCCTTGCGATGCACCCGGCCTATCGGGTGGATGGGCGGTAGGTACACCACGTCGAAGCCCATTTCGGCGATCCGCGGAAGCGCCGCTGCGGCGGTGGCGAAGGTTCCGTGCACCGGGTTGCCGTCGGCGTCCCAACCGCCGGTGGAGCGGGGGAACATCTCGTACCACGCACCGGACCGGGCCAGCGGCCGATCCACCCACACCTGGTAGGGATGACCGTGCGTGATCAGGTCGCGCAGCGGATATCGGCCTAGCAGTTCGTCGACTTCGTCGGAGAGCGCCGGAGCGGCCCGGACCACCGGATCACCGGGCGCACGCAGCGCGGCGGCCGCGGCTAGTAGCGGTTCCCGCTGACTGGGCGGCGTGCCCTCGGCGGCCCGGTCGAACAGCCCCGCGCCGATCAACAGATCGTTGGACAGCTCGGCTTCACCCTGGCCGGCGTCGAGTTTGACCGCCACCGCGTGCCGCCAACTGTGGACCGGATCGCCCCAGCCGTCCACCCGGAAAGACCACAGGCCGACCCGGTCCGGGCAGAACTCGCCGTGAAAAACGTAGGGCTCGACACCCATGTGCATCCGGGTGGCCGCAATCGGCTCCGGCTCGGCCGGGGCGGCTCGTCGAGCCGCTCGCCCGCCGGCTCGTTTGCCATGCGAGTCCACCGGCTGCGGGTAACCGCAGCCGAGATAGTGCACCACCAGCGTCGCCGCGACGGCTTCATGGCCTTCCCGCCACACCGTTGCGCTGACCGGCACCGTCTCGCCGACCACCGCTTTGGCCAAATACCTGCCGCACGAGACGACCGGTGCGACATCGTCGACCTCGACACGGCCAGCCACCACCACTCCGTTCGTCGGTCGGATGTGCGTCTTGTCTGCGGTATACCTACCACCGTAAAGGGCCGGTTATGCCGACCGGAGCACACTTGCTCGCCTCATCGCCCGCCGCCAGTCGAATCTCACTAATGTAGGCACGCGTGAAGGCACTCCGCCGGTTCACCGTCCGCGCGCACCTCCCCGAACGTCTGACCGCCCTGGAGCACCTCTCGATCAACCTGCGGTGGTCCTGGGAGCAGCCGACTCGAGACCTGTTCGCGACGGTCGACCCCGAGTTGTGGGAGCAGTGCGGGCATGACCCGGTGGCCCTGCTGGGCGCGGTGAGTCCGGGCCGCCTCGACGAGTTGGCCGACGACGACAGGTTCGTCGCCCGCCTCGATGAACTGGCCGCCGACCTCGACGACTATCTGACCCGTCCGCTGTGGTACCAGCATCAGCAGGACAGCGACGACACCACCGTGCCCCGCTGTATCGCGTACTTCTCGCTGGAATTCGGGGTCGCTGAGGGCTTGCCCAATTACTCGGGCGGGCTGGGCATCCTGGCCGGAGATCACTTGAAGTCGGCGTCCGATCTGGGGTTGCCGCTGATCGCGGTCGGCCTGTATTACCGCTCGGGGTATTTCCGCCAGTCGCTGACCGCCGACGGCTGGCAGCGCGAGACGTATCCGTCGCTGGATCCGCAGGGCCTGCCGCTGCGGCTGCTCACCGATGCCGGTGGCGACCCGGTCCTGGTCGAGGTGGCGCTGCCCGACTCCGCCCGGCTACGGGTGCGGATCTGGATCGCTCAGGTCGGGCGGGTTCCGCTGCTGCTGCTGGACTCCGACATCCCGCAGAACGGACACGATTTGCGCGGTGTCACCGACCGGCTGTACGGCGGAGACCAAGAGCATCGCATCAAGCAGGAGATTCTGGCCGGCATCGGCGGAGTCCGCGCGATAAGGGCTTTCACCGCCATTGAGGGACTGCCCGCGCCCGAGGTGTTCCACATGAACGAAGGGCACGCCGGTTTTCTCGGGATCGAGCGAATCGGCGAGCTGATCACCGGGCAGGGCATCGACTTCGACACCGCGCTGGCGGTGGTGCGCTCGGCCACGGTGTTCACCACCCATACCCCGGTGCCCGCCGGCATCGACCGCTTCCCGATGCAGATGGTGCAGCGCTACTTCGCCGCCGCCGGTGCCGACGCTGAGTCTGCGCTGGTGCCCGGCGTGCCGGTGGACCGGATCCTGGCCCTGGGCGCCGAAGCGGACCCGGACGCCTTCAACATGGCGCACATGGGCCTGCGGCTGGCCCAGCGGGCCAACGGCGTCTCTCGGCTGCACGGGCGGGTCAGCCGGGCTATGTTCCACTGCCTGTGGCCCGGTTTCGACCACGACGAAGTGCCGATCGGCTCGGTCACCAACGGCGTGCACGCGCCGAGCTGGACCGCGCCGCAATGGCTGCAGCTCGGCCGCGACCTGGCCGGATCGGATTCGTTTACCGAGCCCGCGGCGTGGCAACGGCTCCAGCAGGTCGATCCCGCCGAACTGTGGTCGATCCGTTCCCAACTGCGGTCGGCGCTGGTCGACGATGTGCGGTCGCGGCTGCACCGCTCCTGGCTGGACCGCGGCGCGTCGGAAGCCGAACTCGGTTGGATTTCGACGGCGTTCGATCCCGACGTGCTGACCATCGGATTCGCTCGTCGCGTTCCCACCTACAAGCGGCTGACGCTGATGCTGCGCGATCCCGAGCGGCTGGAGCGGCTGCTGCTGGACAGCCAGCGGCCGATCCAGTTGGTCGTCGCCGGCAAGTCCCACCCGGCCGATGACGCCGGCAAGGCATTGATCCAGCAGGTGGTGCGGTTCGCCGACCGGCCCGAGGTGCGGCACCGGATCGCGTTCTTACCGGATTACGACATGTCGATGGCGCACCGACTGTACTGGGGGTGTGACGTCTGGCTGAACAACCCGCTGCGCCCGTTGGAGGCCTGCGGCACGTCGGGAATGAAGAGCGCCCTCAACGGCGGGTTGAACCTGTCGATCCGGGACGGCTGGTGGGACGAGTGGTTCGACGGCGAGAACGGCTGGGCGATACCGACCGCCGGGGGGGTGACCGACGAGGGCCGCCGCGACGACCTGGAGGCGGCCGCGCTCTATGACGTGTTGGCCGAGGCGGTGGTGCCGAAGTTCTACGACCGCGACGGCCGGGGTGTGCCGCGGCGCTGGATCGAAATGGTGCACCACACGTTGCAGACATTGGGCCCGAAGGTGCTGGCCTCTCGAATGGTGCTCGACTACGTCGAGCAGTACTACGCCCCGGCAGCCCGGTCCCTGCGACGCGTCTGCGCACCGCTCGACGGCTCTGCAGACGGAGCGTACGGCGCCGCGCGCGATCTGGCCGGCTATCGGCGCCGGGCAGAGCAGGCCTGGCCGCAGATCCGCATCACCGACGTGGACAGCACCGGGCTGCCCGACACGCCGCTGCTCGGTTCGAAGCTGACACTGACGGCCACGGTTCGGCTGGCCGGGCTGTTACCCGACGAAGTGACGGTCGAAGCACTGCTCGGTCGGGTGGATGCCCAAGACAGCTTGCTCGGCCCGATCACCGTCGCGATGTCGCATTCAGGCACCGGCGAGGGTGGCAACGACATCTTCACCACCACCACCCCGCTCCCGGTCGCCGGCTCGGTCGGCTACACGGTCCGGGTACTGCCGCGGCATCCGATGCTGGCCACCGCCAGCGAACTCGGCCTGGTCACCCTGGCCGGGTAAAGTCGCCGCCCGGCCGGTGCGCGGGTCGAGCAGCGCCGGCAGGGCATGGCCGGTTTGACTGTGCGTTGAGGGCGACAATGAGCGCCGATCGTCGCCCCGGTCGCACACTCAACGCCCTGGTAGCACACTCAACGCCTGCGGTGCGTACCTGGCGGGCGGCTCGGTTGGTTCCGAGATCATGGCGTCGGCCGGTCAGCGCCCGAAGATTGTCGTCCCGAAGCCGCTGGGGCTGTTGCTGACGTACACCGGGTACAGGTGGAAGGGCATGTATCCGGTGTTCATCAGGTCGGTCGCGGCGACCCACGGGCTGTTCGCCCCGGTGGTGGTGTACTGGTACAGCAACGTGTGACCGTCACCGGCGTAGACCGCGATGCTGGTACCGGCCGGCAGGTAGCCGCTGAGCTGACCGCCCGGTGCCAACATCGACGGGACGGTTCCATACAGGCCGCCGGAGTCGATCATCACCGAAAGGGGTTGCGCCGGCCCGTCATTGATCGATACGTATGCGTCGGTGATCGGCGCTCCGGGCACCGAGAGACCCGATGTCAGCGGATTGGGTCCGAACTGCAGCACACCGTTTGATTCGTCGATGAGCACGCCGTTGTTGAGCAAGCCCGGCAGCGCCGCCGTCACGGTGCTGGTGCCCGGCCAGCCGTTGTTGGGTCCGATACCCAAGACGCCGGCTATGCCGTACGGACCGAAGTAGGTCTGGGCCGCTGCCTGCGAGCCCGGACTGATGATGTTGACGGCGGTCGGGGCGGTGACGATCCCGCCGCAGGAACTGGCCATGTCGTTATCGCAGAAACTGACCGTCGTGTCGTAGGTGTGGTAGCTGTAGGTCAGTCCGCCGGCGTAACCGGCAGTGCCCGAATAGACCTGTGCACCCAGACCTTGCGTTGGGATGTTCTGGTTTAACAGCACCAGACCGGTGGAGCCGGTGTCGATCTCCACCGGCACCGGCGAGCCGCCATTGACCGAGATGTACACCACCGGATTGATTCCGTCGAACATGTGCAGTGGGACGGTGGCGTTCAGCGGGCCGTGCGGGTCGCCGGGGCTGCCGACGCCGCCGCCCGGGGAACTGCCGACACCGCCGTTGCCGCCCGCGCCGTTGACGCCGGGGGAGCCGACTGGCCCGCCGCTACCGCCGACACCGCCGTCGCCGCCGTCGCCGCCAT
>CAZPZQ010000175.1:0-7218 GCA_964590745.1 uncultured Mycobacterium sp.
CAGCTGGGATGACTACGACGAGGCACTGATCAGCGAGGGCGGCGGCGTCTACCCGCGCGGACAGAAATCCATCGCCATCACCCCGCAGGTCCGGGCCGCCCTGGGCCTTGATGACCAGGTCACCGAGCTGTCTTCACCTAACTTGATCCGGGCGATCCTGCGGGCTCCGGTCGACCTGTTGTTCAACGGCGGTATCGGCACCTACGTCAAGGCCGAAACCGAATCCGACGTCGACGTCGGCGACCGCGCAAATAACCAGGTCCGTGTCAACGCAAACCAGGTGCGGGCCAAGGTGATTGGTGAGGGCGGCAACCTTGGCGTGACTCCGCTGGGTCGCGTCGAGTTCGATCTTCGCGGTGGCCGCATCAACACCGATGCGCTGGACAACTCGGCCGGAGTGGACTGCTCAGACCATGAGGTCAACATCAAGATCTTGATCGATGCGCTGGTCATCGCCGGCAAAATCAACCCGGCTGAACGCAAAGATCTGCTGATGTCGATGACAGACGAGGTTGCCGACCTGGTGCTGGCCGACAAC
The DNA here is from genome assembly GCA_964590745.1 of uncultured Mycobacterium sp. Lineage (GTDB taxonomy): Bacteria > Actinomycetota > Actinomycetes > Mycobacteriales > Mycobacteriaceae > Mycobacterium. The sequence goes on from CAZPZQ010000175.1 coordinate 539, forward strand.
GCCGACCAGAACGACCTGTTGGGTACCAGCCGCGCCAATGCCGCCAGTTTGCTACCGGTGCACGCCGACCAGATCAGGTACCTGGTCGCACACCACGGACTGAACCGCGAACTCGAAGCTTTGCCGTCGGACAAGGAGATCCGGCGGCGTGCCGACGCCGGGCTCGGGCTCACCTCGCCGGAACTGGCGACGTTGATGGCGCACGTCAAGCTGACTCTCAAGGCGGAGGTGCTGGGTACCGATTTGCCTGAGCAAGACGTGTTCGCCAGCCGCTTGCCGCACTACTTCCCGACGGTGCTTCGGGAGCGGTTTGCCCCCGACATCCGCTCGCATCAACTCCGCCGGGAGATCGTAACCACCATGCTGGTCAACGACATGGTGGACACTGCGGGAATCACCTACGCCTACCGGATCACCGAAGACGTTGGCGTCGGAGTGGTCGACGCGGTGCGCGCTTACGTCGCAACCGACGCCATCTTTGGAGCGGGTGCAACCTGGCGGGCGATTCGAGCGGCCAGCGAGCACAACGGGCTGTCGGTTGCGGTGTCCGATCGGATGACGCTGGATCTGCGCCGGCTTATCGACCGGGCCGGACGCTGGCTGCTCAACTACCGCCCGCAGCCGCTGGCTGTCGGCGCCGAGATCAACCGGTTCGCCAAGAAGGTCAGCGCGCTGACTCCGCGCATGTCGGAATGGCTGCGCGGCGACGATGAGGCCATCGTCGCCAAGCATCTCGGTGAGTACACCGCCCAGGGGGTCCCGGAGGAACTCGCGACCACCATCGCCACCGGTTTGTATCAATACAGCCTGCTCGATGTCATCGACATCGCAGACATCACCGACCGTGACGGCGCCGAAGTGGCCGACACCTATTTTGCCCTGATGGATCGACTGGGCACTGACGGTCTGTTGACCGCGGTGGCCGGTCTGGCTCGCGACGACCGCTGGCATGCGTTGGCCCGCTTGGCGATCCGAGACGACATCTATAGCTCGCTCCGGTCGTTGTGTCTCGATGTACTCGCGGTCGGCGAGCCGGACGAAGACGGCGTGCAAAAGATCGCCGAGTGGGAACACATCAACGGCTCGCGGGTGGAACGAGCTCGCCGGATACTCACCGAGGTCTATGAGTCAGAAGAGCGCGACTTGGCCGCGTTGTCGGTGGCGGCGCGCCAGATCCGCAGCATGACCCGGGCCACCGGCCGCGGAACCTCGGCATGAGTGAAAAGCCGTGCAGCAAGTAGGCTTCGTCGTGTCGGTGCCGGTGCGCTGGTCAGATATCGACATGTACCAGCACGTCAACCACGCGACGATGGTCACCGTGCTAGAAGAGGCCCGCATCCCATTCTTGTCCCCGGCCTTCGGCACCGAGATCATCACCACCGGCCTGCTGATCGCTGAGGTCCGAGTCGCCTACAAGGGGCAGTTGCGCCTGGCCGATTCGCCGCTGCAGGTGACGATCTGGGTGCAGCGACTGCGTGCGGTGGACTTCACCTTGGGCTACCAGGTCCGCTCGGTGCATGCCGAACCGGACTCCAAGCCGGCGGTGATCGCCGACACCCAACTGGCTGCCTTCGACATCGACGGGCAGCGGCTGGTCCGGCTGTCACCCGACCACCGGGCCTACCTGGAAAGGTGGCTGCGATAGGGCGACCGGACGCCGGCCAACCGAGTCCGGGATGGGTGAGCAGAGTCAGTGCCAGCGTTGCGCCGTTGAGCGCGAGGAACATCCCGGCGAGGGCGAATTGCCGACCGAGGTCACCGGCCAACACGTGGGTGTACATCGTGCAGATGAAGAAGACCACCAGCCCCCGCGGCCGCGGCAATGCCCGACCGCCGGAAACCAGATGCCCAGGGCAAGGCCCACGGCTCCGAGCGTCTTGAGTGTGCCGATCGGGAATACCAACCACGACAGCGGTACGCCCGCCGCTTCCATCGCCGCCGGAATGATGGGCGCGAAGCGGGCGATGGCGCTGACACCGGAAAACCCGTTGACCGCAAGCGCGGTCAGCGTCACGAGCAGATACCCGGCGGACATCACGCGCTGCTGCTCCGGCCCGCCGAGATCGGATCGAACCGGAACACCGTGATCTCGCCCGCCAGCGTTTCGACTTCTTCGGCGGTGCTCTGTCGCACCAGGTTGGCGCGTTTTAAAAAGCGCACCCCGACCGGGACGTCGGTGGGGAACGCTCGCAGCACCGGACGGGATTCTTCGGCAGTGAGCTGTACGATCTTCACCGGCCGCGATTTACCGCCGCGGCTGGGGTACCCGCGCCGGCGGCCTGCGCATTGCGTGCCCAATCGGCACCGGGGAATCCGACACTGTATAGGCGGCCATTGAGCATGAGTGGTGTCACCGGGTGCTCCGCGGCTTGCCGGCCCTGCGGCCCGGCACCGTCAGAATCACGGGTGGTCCCATCGGTACACCGAGCCGTTGCCCGGCGATCATCAGGGTGTTGACGATCTTCAGCCAGCGCGGCGGCTTCGGGTCGGGGATTCGGTGCGCCTCAATCCAGGTGTGCCGACAACAGCCAGCCCGCTACCGACTTGCGGCCGTTGGCCTCATCGCGGAACTCGGCTCCCATCAACGTCGCCAGATCCGGGCCACCGGACGGGACATTGGCATACAGCCGCGCGGGCTTGATCTCGTCGACGACCCAGTACCGAGACACCAGCGCGCGCAGTTCGTCGGCGGTAACTGCAAACGGCGGGCCCTGCGGGATCGCCGCCTTGTCGATGACCAGCACGAAATACGACGCACCCGGCGCGGCGGCGCGCACGATCGACTGCTGATAGCCCGCGCGGGCCTCCACCGGGATGGAGTGGAACAAGGTGCTATCGACGATGGTGCCGAACCGGCCGTCATAGCCGGTGAACGCGCTGATGTCGGCGACCTCGAAACTGGTGTTGGTCAGTCCGCGCCGGGCGGCCTCCCGGCGGGCTAGGTCGATCGCCGTCGCTGAGAGATCCAGTCCAACCGTGGTGTAGCCGCATTCGGCGAGGTACAGCGAGATCGCGGCCTCGCCGCAGCCCACGTCGAGCACGTCACCGTGAAACTTGCCGGCCGCGATCAGCGCGGCCAGTTCGGGTTGTGGCTCGCCGATGCTCCACGGTGGGCGAACGCCCGACCCGAATTGTGCGGATGTGCCCCGGTATGCCGATTCAAACTCGAAGTCCACAGGTTCAGTCATGTCAGCCTGCACATCAACTATGTTGATATATGTCAATATGGTTGATATGGTCGAGCGGCTGGACACGAGTGGCTACGCGGAGCAACCGCTGGGCTACCTGCTGTACCGCGTGACGGCGGCATTGCGCCCGGAAGTGGCTGCCGAGCTGCGACCCCTCGGGTTGGGGTTACCGGAGTTCGTGTGCATGCGAATCTTGTCCATGGCACCGGGGCGGTCCAGCGCCCAGCTCGCTCGTGACACCAACGTGTCACCGCAGGCGATGAATTTGGTGTTGCGCGCCTTGCAAGACATGGGTGTGGTGACGCGACCCGCGACGGCGCCGTCCGGTCGGGCGTTGCCGGCTCAGCTGACCGGCAAGGGGAAAGTGTTGTTGAAGCGCGCTGAAGCAGCGGTGCTGGCCGCTGAAGAGCGAATATTGACTGATCTGACGCCCGTTGAACGCCGTGAATTCAAACGGCTGCTGTACGTGGTGGGCTCGCGGGCAGCCGAAGACGTGGGCTAGACCAGCCACGCCGCGGCATTGGGCGGCAATGCGTCGTTCACCCGCGGTGCGCTGGCCAGAATCAGCCGTCCCTCCGGTAGCGGTAGCGGACGGTGGCCGGCGTTCAGTGCACACAGCAGGCCGCTGCGGCGTCTGAACAGCAAGCCGGCTCGCGGTGCCGGCAACCACTCGATGCAGTTGTCATCGAATTCTGTTCGGCTCCGCCGTAATTCAATCGCGCGCCGGTACAACGACAGGATCGAGTCGGCGTTGTCGCGCTGGGTTTGCACAGTCCGTGTCGCCCATTCCGACGGAATCGGCAGCCACGTATCGGCATTCGCCGAGAACCCGAATGGGGGAGTGTCACCGCTCCACGGGATAGGTATCCGGCAGCCGTCACGGCCCCGTTTGGTGTGTCCGGAACGTTCCCAAGTCGGGTCTTGCAGCACCTCGTCGGGCAGCTCCACATCCGGCAGCCCCAACTCCTCGCCGTTGTAGATGAACACCGCGCCCGGCAGGGCGAGCAGCACCAGGGCCATCGCGCGGGCACGGTGTACGCCGACGTCGCCGCCCCCGTACCGAGTGACTGCCCGACCGACATCATGGTTAGCCAACGTCCAGGTGGGTGTGGCGTTTTCGGCGGCCACTGCAGCCAACGAGTTGTCGATCGCATCGCGAACCGAGGCGGCGTCGAAGTCAACCCGCACCAGCCGGAAGTTGAAACCGAGGTGCAACTCATCGGGCCGCAGATACTCGGCGAACCGGGCGTTGTCTCGAACCCAGATCTCGCCGATGGCCACGGCATCGGGGTAGTCGTCGACGATGGTGCGGATGGCGCGGTGAATCCGGTGCACGCCTGGCTGGTCGAACCGCGGGTCGTCGTCGTTATCGGACAGCAGACCGACGTCGGTGGTCGGCATGTCCGGCAGGCCCGGTGGTTTGGCCATGCCGTGCGCTACGTCGATCCGGAAACCGTCAACGCCGCGGTCTAGCCAGAATCGCAACGTCTTTTCGAAATCCTCGAAGACCTCGGGCCTGTCCCAGTTGAGGTCGGGTTGCTCGACATCGAACAGATGCAGATACCACTGCCCGGGATTGCCGTTCGGTTCGGTGATCCGGGTCCAAGCCGGTCCGCCGAACACCGACAACCAGTTATTCGGCGGCTGTTTGCCGTCTCGTCCGCGACCGTCCCGGAAAAAGTAACGGTCCCGCGCGGCGCCGCTCGGACCGCCGGCCAGCGCCTCGGCGAACCACGGATGCGCCGAGCTGGTGTGGTTGGGCACCACATCCAGGATGATTTTGATGTCGACCCGGTGCGCGGCGGCAACCAGCCGGTCCAGTGCTGCCAGACCCCCGAACAACGGGTCGACGTCACGGGGATTCGCTACGTCATAGCCATGGTCGGCCATCGGTGACACCATCACCGGGTTGAGCCAGATCGCCTCGACACCGAGTCGATGCAGGTAGCCCATGTGTGCGGTCACGCCGTCCAGATCGCCGACCCCGTCGCCGTCGCTGTCGGCGAACGATCGCGGATAAACCTGGTAGCAAACCGCATCGTGCCACCACTTCCGGCGCTGGTCGCGGCCCATCAGAACGGTGTGTTCACCAAGTCGTGCGCGGCCAATTCCAGGTAGTCGAGCAACTCTCGGCGGTGTTCGTCGTCCAGGGTTTCTGAGTCGATTTCGGCGACCGCGGCATGCATGCAGCGCAGCCACGCATCACGCTGCGCTGGGCCGATCCGAAACGGCCCGTGGCGTATCCGCAGTCGGGGATGACCGCGCTGCTTGGCGTAGGTTCGCGGGCCACCCCAGTACTGTTCCAGAAACATCCGCAGCCGCTCCTCGGCGCCGGCCAGATCGTCGTCGGGATAGAGCGGACGCAAAATCTCGTCCTGTGCCACCAGCGCATAAAACCGCGACACGATGGCGTGAAAAGTGTCGGCCCCACCGATGGCATCAAAAAAGGACTGTTGCACCCGGTCCATCATCGCCATTGTGGTCCATCGGCTGCACCGCAGGCGGAGTTGCCCACCCGCGTTAAGCGGATTGACCAGCTAACACACAGTAAATTAGCGTGTCACCGGGGCCGAATCATGGTGAACTGTTCCGCGGAGGATCTATGGCGCAGCGCACAAAACGCCGCGGTCACCGCAGTTCCGGCGTCGCGGCGAGCCTGACCGGGCTCACCACCGGTTCACGGCTGCACAGCGTCTCCCGGGTCGACTACCCCGGTCGGGACAGTGGATCGATCTGGCACCGTCGACGGGTTTTACTGCTGAACTCCACCTACGAACCGCTGACCGCGCTACCGATGCGACGCGCCCTTGTCATGCTGGTCTGCGGTAAGGCCGATGTTGTTCACGACGATCCGTCCGGGCCGGTTATCCATTCGGCGACCAGGTCGGTGGTGATGCCCTCGGTGATTCGGCTGCGGACGTTCGTCCGGGTGCCCTACCGCGCCCGCATCCCGTTGACCCGCGCCGCGCTGATGCACCGCGATCGGTTCTGCTGCGCCTACTGCGGTGCCAGGGCCGACACCGTCGATCATGTGGTACCGCGCAGTCGTGGTGGGGGGCACTCCTGGGAGAACTGTGTGGCGTGCTGCTCGACCTGCAATCATCGCAAAGGTGACCGGCTGCTGAGCGAACTCGGCTGGAGTTTGCGTTTGGTCCCCGCGTCGCCGAAAGGCCAGCACTGGCGACTGCTGGCGGCGATCAAAGAGCTGGACCCGGCGTGGCTACGCTATCTGGGCGAAGGCGCCGCCTAGGCCACGCTGCCGGCTGACGGATTACGGATAGTCCGCGGCGCGGCCTAGTGCAGTCGACAGTTCGTCAATTGCGGTGGTGTACATGGTCGATGTGACAATCTGGGTTCGATCGGGGCCGACAGCAGCCAGCGGCGCGTCCAACTTGACCAAGATGAACCCAAGTTGGCCCGCAACGTCGGCGGCCGGAATGTCGACCGCCACGGTGATGGGACCACTTTGACCAGGGTTTAGCCAGCTTCATT
>CAZPZQ010000176.1:0-7203 GCA_964590745.1 uncultured Mycobacterium sp.
GCATTCTGATCGGCCTTCGGCGGTGCTCGTCCGAGACGGCGTTGGGTGAGTTACTCAACGCGGCACAACGTCACAAGGTGCCGGCATTCGCGATGGCATGGGCGCTTACCCATCTCGCGGACGGCGGAAACCCTTCCCGCGCTTTCGTCGATGCACAGTCGGCGGCTCGCCACGAATGGGGACGACTCTTAGCCGGCTCCGTTGTATCGGCCTGTTGAGCACCGGCATCGCAAGAGTCACAGCCACCTGCACGAACGGTCCACAGCATCACCCTGAACCCTATGAAGTCCCGGATTCCGGTCTGCTGGCGTCGCGTCCAGCGAGCCTACCGTCGCAGATAGTGACGTAATCCACGCAACCGCTCTGAACTGCGAGAACCTGTCCGGCCGTCCAGCCGGCGGGCTTGGTCCGCGGCCGATCGGGTGGCGGTCGCCGGTCCGACCGGGCAAGATGGCGGCTGGCCGCTCTCGGGGGGCATCGGTCCCTCCAGCCCATCCGGGCGTTTCAGCCGCTGTGTCTCCGTAGCTGCTGTTATCCACGATCCATGAGGAGTTACCGGTGAAGACGAATAACGCTGCCCGACGTCGGCGGCTGTACGGTGTGTTGGCGACGACTGCGCTGAGCGGTGCCGTGGCGGCAACCATCGCGCCGTCGGCCGGCGCCACGAACGACCCCTGCAGCACCAGCGAACTCGCTCGCACTCTCAGCTCGGTGACCAAGTCGACGGCCGACTACCTGGACTCCCACCCGGAGACCGACCGGATGCTGACCGGGGTGCTGCAACAGCCGCCCGACGACCGCACCGTCGACCGAGTGAACGACTACTTCGACGCCAACCCGGGGGTCCGGAACGACCTCGTCGTCATCGGCCTGCCGCTGGCCGTGGCAAACGAGCAGTGCAAGCTGGCCGAGCGCGGGCCGGCGTTGCTGGCGGTGTTCCAGGCGGCGCAGAGCCAGGGCAAGATCCCCGACATCCCGGGCGCGCCGAGCATCCCGGGCGTGGCAAACCCGGCCGCGAATCAGCCGGCCGCCGCGTCGCCGACCGTCAGCCGGTAGGTCGGGCGCGAGGTCCGACGCGATCGCGTCCGGGCCGACTCGGCTCTCGGTCCTGCCATGCCGCTGAGCGTCTCTGCGGTGCAGCTCATTTCGTCACAGTGACGTAATAGCCTCGATGTGGGCCGGCGGACGAAGCGGGGGCTAGATACGACCACACTGGTCGCATACCATCAGGCCCCGCGGTGATCACATCCAACACGGCCTTGGCCGCGATCCTCGGCAATGTGTTCCTATACCTGCCGTCGCGACTGGGCTCGCACGCGATTCAGTCGTCAATGTCACTGCACTTGTCACGTTCAACAAGACAGACCTGTCGGATCAGATCGGCGCAGTACCACCGAACATCATGCAGGAAGTTGACCGGGGACTCCGGCGCGTGTTGGGTCTTCGATCTCCAGCGCCCACGTGTTTTGTACTGCAATAGAACGTTTTGTGCCGATAAGCGACATTATGTTAAGTACGCCTGGACGTATTGGACTGCTGCCCAATGCCTTTCAGCTGAAACATGCCGCTCGAGACAGCCGATGGTCTGGTGGCGCTCAGTCAGTGATCTGGGTGGGTGACCGCACGCAGATCCAGCGAGCGTCGACGTTCGACCGTCGCACGGTTGTCAGCTCATCGGCCTCCGTTTGTGTGGTGCCACCTGCCGCGCTGCCAGATGCCGTCAAGAACACCTGCAGCACGCTTACGCTAGCCTCGCCCACATGACCGACAGGGACACCCAGCAGCGGATCATCGAGGACCTGGAGGTCGTCGCCGACTTCGACGCCGCCCGCGAGAGCGAGCGCCGGATCCAGTTCCTCGCGGAGTACGTGCGCCACACCGGCACCCACGGCTTGGTGCTCGGCATCTCCGGCGGTGTCGACTCCACGGTAGCCGGGCGCCTCTGCCAGCTGGCGTGCGAGCGGGTGCGGGCCGAGGGCGGCGATGCCGCGTTCGTGGCGCTCCGGCTGCCGTACGGCGTACAGAAGGACGAAGCCGACGCCAACCACGCCGTGGCGGCGATCGCGCCCGACGAGGTGTATACGGTCAACATCAAGGACGCGGTCGACGGCATGTGGGACGCCTGCCTGGCGGCTGGCATCTCGATTGCCGCCGAGCGGAACGACTTTGTCAAGGGCAACGTCAAAGCGCGCGAGCGGATGATCGCCCAGTACACCGTCGCCGGGGCCCGCAATATGCTCGTCGTCGGCACGGACCAGGCGGCAGAGGCGGTCGTCGGCTTCTTCACCAAGTACGGCGACGGCGCTGCCGACCTCACGCCACTGTACGGCCTCCCGAAGCGCCGGGTCCGCGAGATCGGCCGGCACCTAGGACTTCCGGAGAGCCTCATCGAGAAGGTGCCCACCGCGGACCTGGAGGAAGACAAGCCGCTCGTCCCCGACGAGGTGGCCCTCGGCGTTCGCTACACCGTCGTCGACGACTACCTTGAGGGCGGCGACGTCGGCCCCGCCGACGAGGCGACGATCCTCGACTGGTACCGGCGCACCGGGCACAAGCGGGCGCTGCCCGTCACCCCGGCCGGCTGGGATGCCTCGCGAGGCAGTTGATCCGGCTTCGACGCGGAAAGGTAACGACACTCCCCGTCCGCGGCTGACAGCGCCTCCGCGACGGAAGCCGTTGGACGTCAGCAAATCGACCTTCAATTGGCCGTCGCCGCTAGGTGCATGGATATTGCCTATTGAGCACACAGTTCGACGGTGGCGAGTACGGACCCGTCAGCACGCCTCGAAAACCGCCGGTGGCTGAACCACCGGGCGCAATGATGCGGTTCCAATTCGCGGGGGAAAGAACATAGTGGGTACCAGATCGCCTGAGGGTGCTGTTCCACGCGCGCAGAACTGATTCTCCGGCCGGCAGGTCGAACTCGAGCATCCAATCGGTCAGCGGCACGGTGCTTAAGTTGGTGATGGCGAAGCGTGCGATGAAACCGGTCTGCCATGTCGATGTCACCGACAGCGTCGCCGTAGCTGCCGCTGCATGAGCCGCAGGAATATTGACGAGTCCGACGATGACAACTATCGATGCAGACATGGCTAGGTGAAGCGCTGTGCGCCAGCGCTTCAGGTAACTGTCCAGTCGGGGCACAGCAGCCCACCCTAGAGCCGCCCAGGCCACATCGGCCCCCGCATCGCGGGCAGGACGCCGTACCTTTGCTCAACTGAAACCGTCATGAAATGTCAGCCTCGATCCAGAGATCGACCGCTCTCCCCCGTCAGCGCGGCTGAAGCCTCACGGCTACTGCCTGAGCAGGGCTAACCCGGAATCGAACACGGCGGGTTACCCGGATCCTATCCGGTCCGCAGCTACCGCGGCCTACGTCGCGGCGTAGCGGTCGTGCAGCCTTTCCAGAGTTGCCTCGATGCCCTTGGCATTGCCTTTGATGGCGCCGGTCAGTTGGTAAAACTTCAGCTTGAGCGCACCGGCATTCTGGTAGTCGAACGTCTCGGTGACCCGGGTCAGGGTCGGCGAGAGCGCCACGAATTCCCAGCGCCATCGATGACCCTCCGGATGCCGCCACTCAATCAGTTCGCCCGGTTTCAAGGCCGTCACGGTGCTGGTGATACGGTACGGCACGCCGTACATCTTCATTTTCGTCGAAAACTTCGACCCGACAGTGATTTCCGTCGGCGCCTTGATGTTGTCGCGAACTGTTCCCGATCCGTCCAGCTCGTGGTGGCGCCTGGGATCAGCAGCCATCGCAAACAATTCAGCGGCTGGCGCAGCCACCTCAACCGATCGGCTGACCCGCCGGGGTCCGGCGTCGACGACGGTCACCACCATGGGCGCCTCCTTCCGTGCCGACTCATGTGCAGCGACGACGCCACCTGGCCCGAATTGCATGCCGAGCCGCTGCGGTGACGCAGTCCAGCAACACCAGCCTAACTGACGAATCTACGACGGCTCGTTTCGTCGGGCGCTTGAGCCAGTCCGCCCTGCCATGGCCCAGTTCAACTGCCAGCCGGCCCGATCACCTGCCTCACTAAAATGGCAGCCATCCCATCGCAATCCCCCGCCACGGCAGTTCGTCCGCGTGAGATCCGGGGTGGTCGAGATGATCAGGAAGGAAGACGCCTTTGAGTAAGCTCAGAGAGCACGAATATGAAGTCCAGGTGCGGTGGACCGGGAACTTGGGCAGCGGCACAACGGATTATCACTCATATTCGCGCGACCATGAGATATCGGCCGCCGACAAGAAAACCATCATCGCGGGATCGGCCCCGGCCGCTTTCGGCGGCGACAGTGCACGCTACAACCCGGAGGACGTCTTCGTCAGTTCGCTCGCGGCGTGTCACATGCTGTGGTACTTCATGCTGTGCGCCGAATCGAAAATTATCGTCCAAGACTACGTTGACCGGCCGCACGGCATCATGGTCCAGACAGCCGACGGCGGTGGCCGCTTCAAAGAAGTGGTCCTTCATCCGCAGGTGACGATAACACCGGGTAACGACGCGCAACTTGCCGAACGGCTGCATGAGCGTGCCCATGGCTTGTGCTTCATCGCCAATTCGGTGAATTTCGACGTCCGTTGTGAACCGAACATCCGGTTCGCCGACACCCTCGCCTAGCAAGTGTTCGAAGAGCGTCAATCGACGTCACGGCTGCGGGATCGGATCCAACGGGTTGCCCGGTGCAATCGACGAACAGTTCTGTGGCGCCGGCCGCCCGGCGAAGCGCTCCCGGATCCAGGCGATCGAATGCAGCAGCCAGATCGGAATGCTCCAGATGTGGCTCAGCGCGTCGTACTGCTCGTAGTGCACTGTCGTGCCTTTTGCGCAGTAGTCCCGCGCCAGGGTGCGCACATCGCCGGCGATCATCACCCCGTCCCCCGGGCCGATGCCCGGTTTGTTGCCCGGAGTGAGTTCGAGTGCACCGTTGGCGCCTTGACCGATGAACAGCGGGATGGTCGGGGTGCCGCCGGTGCCCATGATCAGTTTGTTGGCGCTGTGCACATATATCGGCAGGCTCTCCGGCGTCGGATACTCGGGGCTGACCAGATCGCGCCACTTCAGTCCCGGGTACTGCCCGAGCACATTAACGATCGATGCGGCCTGCATCTCGTGGAAGACTCTGGTGCCGTACGGGGTCAGGTACGGAGTCAAATCGATGTTGAAGGCCCGCGCAATGCCGACTAGCGCCATCGGGATGACGCCGGCCCAAAAGCCACTGCCCTCGACGTAGTGCAGGTTGTGGGCTGGGTCGACGAGCACGCCACCGAGCGCCGCGCCGATCATTCTCGCGTTGACGTCGGGTGCGTAGGCCGGAGCCAGCTCGGCCGCCCATTCGGTGGCTAGCGCACCGCCGGAGTATCCGAGCATCGCCACCTTCGCATCGCTAGGGACGATCGACGAATTGAACACGGCACGCGTCGAGTCGAGGGTGTTCATTCCGTACTCCGGGCCGGCGGCGAAGTGCGCCTGCTGACCTTCGGTGTCCGGAATGACGACGGTGTACCCATCGGCGACGAACGGACCGAACACCGCCACCTCAACGTTCGGGACTACCCCGCCGAGCCGAAGGCCACCCGAGATCGCATAGGAGGGTTGGTCGTTCCGGTTCAGCGAGTCATAGGCGGACTGGTACGAGACCACCTTCGTGTTGTCGAACTGGATTGGTGGCCGAAGGACAGAGGTGACATTGACGGTCGGCTCCCCCAGCTGGCTGGTCGACCGATACAGCAGCTGGGTGGCCTCGAGCAATGTCGGAAAGCCGAAGATGTGGTAAGGGAAGCTGCGGGTCTTCAGCACCGTGCCCGGCGGAACGCTATCCAACGGTGGCGATCCGGTGTGCGAGCAGAACGGATCGTCTGCGGGCGGCGGCACCGCCAGAGCAACCGCGGGCTCGCCACGATGGCGCGGGTGCTGGCCTGGTTGCGGCGGCACGATCATCGCTTCCCCTTCCTTGGCGTGATCGCCGGGCATGGCACCGGCTCTCCGACAGTACGTCTCGGTGACACCTCAGTTCGCATTTGTCCAAGCAGTCTGCGCAGCGAATTCCTAGGCTTGCGGTAACCACGACAGCCAACCAAGGAGAAGCACGATGACAGACGGTGTCCGTCCCGCACCGAGGTGCCCCGTGGTGTTGGGTGGCGGCGAAGGCCGCCGTTATGACATGGGAGCGATCCAAGCCGTGTTCAAGTGCGACGGCGCCGAGACAGCGGGTGCCTACTCGATCTCCGAATGGTGGCTGGCGCCGCACACCACCGGGCCAGGGCCGCACCACCACCCCGAAGATGATGTGTTCTACGTGACCGAGGGAACGGTATCGGTGTTTATCGGCGATCGGTGGGTCGACGCCGACGCCGGCTCGTTCGTGCTGGTGCCGGGCGGTGTTGTCCACGACTTCGAGAACCGCACCGACGGCCCGGCGGCGATGCTGAACGTTTCCCAGCCGGGCAATTTCGAACAGCAGATGCCTGGCATCGCCGACTGGTTCCGCACCAACCCGCCCGGCTACGCCGGCTGAAGCCGCTATCCCCCGCCCGATTCGACCATGGTGCGGAAACTGGCCGCCGGGTAGGTGACTGCACCCAGCCGCCGAACCCGATCGGCCAAGCCGACGTCGGAGGTCGCGACGGTGATCGCGCCCGGGCTACCGTCGGTGCCCACCAATCGGACAATCTCGTCGTCGGCCGCGTTGCGCCCACCTAGGGGCGCGTGCGCTATGTCGATCACGGATGACCGAATCGGCGGGAACATCGGCTTCTCAAACACCACGGTCACCCGGTTGCCTTCGACCAGCGCCCAGCGCTCAACCTGCGTGACCAGCCGCACCATCGCAGCGCGACGGTTCTTCCACCAGCCGTCCGGCCGGGAGCCGATTACGTTCATCGCGTCGACAATCCAGCGCACGCCGTTGACAATACGGGTCGGTTCTTGCAGTACCGGACCGCGCGGAAACTACTGTTCAGCCATGAGCCTCGTCACCTACGAACTGCACGGCCACGTCGCGACGATCACCCTCAACCGCCCTCAGGCACGCAACGCCATCAACGGCGCGATGCGCAACGACCTCAACGCTGCCTTCGATCGGTTTCGGGACGAGGAGAACGCCTGGGTGGGCATCCTGACCGCCAACGGTGATGTTTACTGCGCCGGTGCTGATCTGCGCGACAGCGGGGGCGCGGTCGGAACATTCGGCGGCACG
>CAZPZQ010000177.1:0-7188 GCA_964590745.1 uncultured Mycobacterium sp.
TTCGGTGTGCCGTGGGCGAATAGGTTCCCGAAGTGGCATTTGGCGTTCGCCACCATGCTGATCGGGTCGACGGTGTTGGTGCTGCTGGTGGCGGCGTGGTTTCACTTCGTCAACAACGCCGACCGTACACCGCGGCGTGGGTCAATCCTGCAGTACCCGTTGGCGATTGCCGCCTGGGTGATGGTCTTCTTTCAGGTGGTGTCGCTGACGGTGGCGATGGCCGGTCAGTATCCGGCCTGGACGGTGGGCCGGTCCAACCTGCAGGCCATGCCTCTTCTGCGAACGGGCAAGGCCTGCGGGCTGGCCGACGACGTGTTGGTGGAGCCGGATCCCAACGCCGGCATGCTCACTCCGGTCGACGTGCCGGTCGGCGAGGCGCTGGGCGCGTCGCTGGCAGATGGGTTCAGCCCCAACGGTATTCCCACCCGGGTGTCGGCCGACCCGGTGATGACGCCACCCGGCAGCAGCGTCGTCGACGACGATACCCTGGTCACCGGCGCGGAAGCCGGCACCGAGGGCGGCACCACCGCACCCGGCATCAACGGATCCAAGGCGCAGTTGCCCTACAACCTGGACCCGGCCCGCACTCCGGTGCTGGGCAGTTGGCGGTCCGGGGTGCAGGTGCCGGCGCTGCTGCGGTCGGCCTGGTACCGGCTGCCGCCGGCCGATCAGCGCTCCGCGGCCGGGCCGCTGCTGGCGGTGTCGGCGGCCGGCCGGTTCAACCGCGACGAGGTGACCGTGCAGTGGGCCACCGACGAGCAAGCCGAACGCGGCGACGCGGGCGGGTCGGTGGACTTCGGTGATGTCGGGGCCCGGCCGGCCTGGCGCAACCTGCGGGCGCCGCTGGACGAGATTCCGGATGAGGCCACCCAGATTCGGGTGGTGGCCCGCGACGACGATCTGGCGCCGGGTCATTGGATCGCGCTGACGCCGCCGCGGATTCCGAAGCTGCGCACCCTGCAACAGGAGGTCGGCTCGGATGATCCGGTGATGCTGGACTGGCTGGTGGGCTTGGCGTTTCCGTGCCAGCGCCCGTTCGGGCATCAGTACGGGGTGACCGAGGTGCCCAAGTGGCGGATCCTGCCGGACCGGTTCGGCGCCGAGGCCAACTCCCCGGTGATGGACAAGAACGGCGGCGGGCCGCTGGGCATCACCGAACTGCTGTTCCGCGAGACCGCGGTGTCGACGTATCTGGACCACGACTGGTTCCGCGACTGGGGCGCGCTGCAGCGGCTGACGCCCTACTACCCGGACGCGGTGCCGGCCCGGCTGGACTTGGGGTCGGCGACCCGCAGTGGGTGGTGGAGCCCGGGACCGTTGCGGTTCGAGCCGCAGCGGTCGCGGTGAGCTGGGCCGGTCAGGTCACCAGCTGGTACGTCACACCCAACCGCTGGTAGGTGGAGACAGCTCGGACGTCGCGAGTCAGAAGCGTTGCTCCGGCTCGCTGTGCCGTCAACCCGATCAACGCGTCGTAGGCGGCGCCGCCGGTGACATCATGCTCGACCAGGCAGTCGATCAAGTCACGATGCGCCGCGCCATCGAGCGTCAGATAGTCGCCGGTGGTGACGCCCGTCAAATACGCCTGAACAACTGCGGCGCCGACACGATGCGGCGGTGGCAGGCGGGTCAGGACGGAATAACACTCCACCGCTGCGTGAGCGATCAGGTGGACACCGCGGTTGAGGCAGCGCACCGCGGGCTCGTGCCCTTCATGCCAGGTTGCAAATCCGGCTACCAAAATGCTGGTGTCCGGTGCGATCACCGCCGTACCCGGTCGATGGTCTCGCGAACCACCTCGTCGGTCAGCGGCGGCAGCGCATGCTTCGGCCGTGCAACGAGAACCGAACCTTCCCGGACGAGTTCGACTTCTGTTGCGGCCGGCTCGATCTCGATGCGGCCATCGCGTTCGGTGATCTCGACTTCGTCGTTGCCGCGCAGGCCCAACCGGTCACGTATCCGCTTGGGAATCACCAGACGCCCGGCTGCGTCTACGGTTGTGCGCATGGTATCGAATTTACCATTGCGACGGTCGACGTCCCACGCCGGGCGTAGCCATATGGTGAGTTGCCCGCCTTGGAGCGACAATGATGTTATGTCAGCCCGCAGCACCGGTGGGAGGCGGTTTCGGGGGGCAATGCGCAATCTGCCGGGTTGATGTGGATGCTCACGGTGGGGTTCTGACTCGCGCCGGCAGACTGGCCGCACCCCGCCGACCGCCCGCACCCGCCGACTGCCCGCACCCGCCGACTGCCCGCACCGGCAAACCGTCCGCACCGGTAAACCGCCCGCACCGGCAAACCGTCGCGCCGGCAGACTGGCCGCACCCCGCCGACTGCCCGCACCCGCCGACTGACCGCACCCCGCGGGTCGGTCTCCGGCCGCGAAGAACCGACCATGGGTGTGCTGCCCGTCTCTGAGCGACAGCCACCATTATGTCAACTTCTAAGGTGTCGGCTGGCGACTGTAGCCATCGTCGATCACACCCATCACCCGCAGACAGCACACCGGTGGCTCGGCTCACCGACCGTTGTCGGAGCCCCGTGCAACCGTCTGGCCATGAACAGATTGCTGCGCGGCACCGAGTTGCGCTACGTCTTGACCCTGCACCTCTTCGACAACGGTACGTGCACCGTGGCCCAGCTGGCCGAGGCGCTTGCCGCCCAAGGCTTTCGAGTCAACGGGCGCACCTCGAAGGCGATATCCGACGCGCTGCGCTGGGAACGCGGATACGGCAGGGTGCTCCGACGCGGCCGCGGCCGCTACGGCCCCGGCTCGATGCCCCGCAGCACCGAGTACCGGATCCACCGGCGGGTGCTGGCCCTTCGCGAGGAGGTCGACCCGCGTGGCAGGTTAACATAACATCGATTGTCGCTCAGGGGCGGGCAACTGCCCACACGGTTGATTTTCGGTGACTGCTGCGACGGATGAGACCATCCAGACCGCCGTCAGCACACCCAGCGCCGGGTCCCACCACCGCGCGCACCGTCGCCTAACATCGTCCATCGTGCCCCTCGACGCCGACCAGCGGTTCAGGACCGCACGGTTGGTCGCCGTCGTCGCAGGCATCATCGGCGTGCTGCTGTGCGGCCTGGTGCCGCTCCTTCCGGTCCAGCAGACCACCGCCAGCATCGTGTGGCCGCAAGGCACGACCAAAGACGGCTACATCGGCGAAATCACCGCCCCGCTGGTATCCGGGGCGCCGCAGACCCTGGACATCACCATCCCGTGCACCGCGATCGCCACCCTGCCCGACGACGGCGGAGTGGTGCTGGCCACGGTGCCGGCCGGCGGAGTGGACGCCACCAAGAACGGGCTGTTCGTGCGGGCCACCAAGGACACCGTCTTCGTCGCCTACCGCGACACCGTGGCCGCGGTCGCCCCGCGTTCGACGGTGGAGGTCGGCCCCTGCGGCGGGCTGCACCTGTGGGCCGACGTCGGCGGCGTGGGTGCCGACTTCACCGGCATCCCCGGCGCGGCCGGCACCCTGCCGGTGGAAAAGAAGCCCCAGATCGGCGGACTGTTCACCGAATTGAAGGTGCCACCGCAACCGGGACTGCACGCACGCATCGACATCGACACCCGGTTCATCACCGCACCCACCGCCATCAAAGCGGCGGCGATGGCGCTGGGCGTGCTGGCGGTGGCGGCGTCGCTGCTCGCGCTGGCGGTGCTGGACCGGCGTCACGCACACCGGGCACCGGCCGGCCCGCGGCGCTGGTGGCGGACGGGTTTTGCCACCTGGCTGGCCGATGCCGCCGTGATCGCCACGCTGGCGCTCTGGCATGTCATCGGCGCCACCTCATCCGACGACGGCTATAACCTGACCATCGCCCGAAACGCGCCCAAAGCCGGGTACGTGGCCAACTATTACCGGTTCTTCGGCACCACCGAGGCGCCGTTCGACTGGTATCACTCGCTGCTGGCGCAACTGGCCCAGATCAGCACGGCCGGGGTGTGGATGCGACTGCCGGCCACCGCCGCCGGCATCGCCTGCTGGCTGCTGCTCAACCACGCGGTCCTCCGACGGCTGGGCCCGGCCAACGGCGGTCTGGCCGCCAACCGGGTGGCCGTCTTCACCGCGGCGATGATGTTCGTGGCGGCCTGGCTGCCGTTCAACAACGGGCTGCGGCCGGAACCGCTGATCGCGCTGGGCGTCATCGTCACCTGGGTGCTGGTGGAAAACGCCATCGCCACCCGGCGGCTGACACCGGCCGCCGTCGCGATCATCGCGGCCGCGCTGACCGCGACGCTGGCGCCGCAGGGTCTGATCGCGGTCGCCGCCCTGCTCACCGGCGCGCGGGCCATCGCCCAGGTGATCACCCGGCGCCGCGCCACCGACGGCATCGCCGCACCGGTCGCCGCATTGGCGGCGGTCCTGGCCGTCATCTCGGTGGTGGTGTTCCGGTCCCAGACGCTGGCCACCGTCGCCGAGTCGGCCCGGATCAAGTACGTCGTCGGCCCGACCATCGCCTGGTACCAGGAATTCCTGCGCTACTACTTCCTGACCGTCGAGGAGAACGTCGACGCCTCGATGACCCGACGGTTCGCCGTGCTGATCATGCTGTTCTGCACCTTCGGCATGTTGGTGGTGTTGCTGCGGCGCGGCAAAGTGCCCGGGGTGGCCACCGGCCCGGCCTGGCGACTGATCGGCACCACCGCGGTGGGCCTGCTGCTGCTGACCTTCACCCCGACCAAGTGGGCGGTGCAGTTCGGCGGCTTCGCCGGGCTCACCGGCGCGTTGGGCGCGACCATCGCCTTCACCTTCGCCCGCGTCGGGTTACACAACCGACGCAACCTGTCGCTGTATGTCACCGCCCTGTTGTTCCTGCTGGCTTGGGCCACCTCCGGGGTGAACGGCTGGTTCTACGTCGGCAATTACGGGGTGCCGTGGTTCGACATCCAACCGGTGATCGCCGGCCATCCGGTGACGACGATGTTCTTGGCGCTGTCCATCCTCACCGGCCTGCTGGCTGCCTGGCAGCACTTCCGGATGGACTACGCCGGGCACACCGAGGTGGCCGACACCCGGCGCAACCGGATCCTGGCGTCCACCCCGCTGCTGGTGGTGGCCACCATCATGGTGGTGCTGCAAGTCGGCTCGATGGCCAAGGGCGCGGCCGGCCGCTACCCGCTGTACACCACCGCCAAAGCCAACGTGGCCGCGTTGAAATCCGGTCTGTCCAACGGCAGTTGCGCGATGGCCGAAGATGTGCTCGCCGAGCCGGACCCCAACGCGGGTCTGCTGCAACCGGTTTCGGGCCAGAAGTTCGGCAAGCTGGGCCCACTCGGCGGGGAGGACCCGTACGGCTTCACCCCCAACGCCGTCGACGACGACCTGACCTCGCTGGCCGTCATCGCCAAACCCGGTGTGGTCAACGCCGACGCGTCACCGAACAAACCGAGCGCATCGCAAAGCGACGCGGCCGGCACCGCCGGCGGGCGGCTTCCGGCGGACGCCCCGACCGGGATGAACGGCTCCCGGGTGGCTTTGCCGTTCGGGCTGGATCCGGCCGCCACCCCGGTGCTGGGCAGCTACAAACAGCAGGTGTCCGCGCACGCCACCTCGGTGTGGTACACCCTGCCGCCCCGCACTCCGGACCGGGCGGCGATCGTGGCGGTGGCGGCAGCCGGCGCGATCTGGTCGCACGCGGAGGACGGCACGCTGAGCTACGGCCAGCCACTGAAACTGGAATGGGGCGCCACCCGCCCGGACGGCAGTGTGCAAGGCCTCGGCCAGGTGGAACCGATCGACATCGGCCCGCAGAACTCCTGGCGCAACCTGCGTTTCCCGCTGGCGTGGGCGCCGCCGCAGACCGACGCCGTCCGCATCGTGGCCAACGACCCGAACCTGTCCACCGAACAGTGGTTGGCGTTCACCCCGCCGCGGGTGCCGGTGGTGCAGACCATCCAGCAACTGATGGGCTCGCAGACCCCGGTGCTGCTGGACATCGCCACCGCGGCGAATTTCCCCTGCCAGCGGCCATTCACCGAACACCTGGGTATCGCCGAGTTGCCCGAATACCGCATCATGCCGGACCACAAACAGACCGCGTCGTCGTCGAACCTGTGGCAGGCCAGCGAGGACGGCGGCCCGTTCCTGGTCACCCAGGCGATGCTGTGGACCTCCACCATCCCGACCTACCTGCGGGACGACTGGTACCGGGACTGGGGATCGGTGGAGCAATACCACCGCTTCGTGTCGGCCGACCAGGCGCCGGATGCCGTTGTCGAGCAGGGTCGCAAGACCGTGCCCGGCTGGTATCGGCCCGGACCGATCAGGGCGCTGCCGTGAGTGTTAACCAAGTGCGGCTGACCCGCTGGGTGGCCGTCGTCGCCGGCCTGGTGGGCTTCATCTTGTCGGTGGCCACCCCGCTGCTGCCGGTGGTGCAGACCACCGCGACGCTGGATTGGCCGCAACACGGCCAACTGAATAACGTGACCGCGCCGTTGATTTCGCAGACGCCGGTGTCGATGCGGGTCAGTGTGCCGTGCGCACTGGTGCGCTCGCTGCCGCCGGACGGCGGCCTGCTGCTGGGCACCGCGCCGGCCGAGGGCAAAGACGCCGCGCTGCAAGGCCTGTTCATCACCGTCACCGAGCAGCGGGTCGACGTCACCGACCGCAACGTGGTGCTGGCCAGCGTGCCGCGGGCCAAAGTGGCCGGCGGTTGCTCACAGATCGAAGTCACCTCGTCGCAGGCCGGCACCTACGCCCGCTTCGTCGGGCTCACCGAGCGGACCGGCTGGGACGACCCGAACCTGCGCCCGCAGATCGTCGGCGTGTTCACCGATCTGACCGGCCCGGCCCCGCCCGGCCTGGAATTCAGCGCCGACATCGACACCCGCTTCTCCACCCGGCCAACGCCTTTGAAGCTGGCGGCGATCATCATCGCGATCACCGCCACCGTCGCCGCGCTGGTCGCGCTGTGGCGGCTGGACCGCCTGGACGGCCGGCGTCTGCACCGGCTCATCCCGGCCCGGTGGCGGTTTTTCACCCTGGCCGACGCCACGGTGATCTTCGGCTTCCTGCTGTGGTACGTGATCGGGGCCAACTCCTCCGACGACGGCTACATCCTCGGCATGGCCCGGGTCGCCGGGCACGCCGGCTACATGAGCAACTACTTCCGCTGGTTCGGCAGCCCGGAAGACCCGTTCGGCGGGTACTACAACCTGCTGGCGCTGATGACCAGT
>CAZPZQ010000178.1:0-7133 GCA_964590745.1 uncultured Mycobacterium sp.
CGGAGCTGGACTCCTACCGGCAGTTCGAGAACTACCCGGGGCCCGACCTGCCCGGCGTCGAGCACGTCGCCTCCTGGCTGCAGCGCAACGTGCCGTCGTCGTGGCAGCCGGGCATCCTGCACGGTGACTACCACGCGGCCAACGTGATGTTCTCGCGCACCGGGCCGCAGGTGGCGGCGATCGTGGACTGGGAGATGTCCACGATCGGCGATCCGCTGCTGGATCTGGGCTGGCTGCTGGCCACCTGGCGCCAGCACGACGGCTCCAGCGTGTTCAGCCACACCCTGACCGGTATGACCGGTTTGGCCAGCACCGACGACCTGCTGGCCCGGTATGCCGCCAACACCAGCCGGGACCTGTCGGCGATCGGCTGGTACACGGTGCTGGCCTGCTTCAAGCTGGCCATTGTCATCGAAGGCACGCTGGCCCGGGCGTCGGCGGGCATGGCCCAACAAGACGTCGGCGAACAACTGCATCAAGCGGCGGTGTGGTTATTCGAGCGCGCGCAGATGTATATGGATCAGGCCTGACCCAGACCCGCGATGGGTTCCTAACCCGAACCGGTGTGCAGCGCTGTGACCGCTTCGTCGAGCGTCGGGTACACCGCCAGCGTCTCACTCAGGCCGGTCAATTCGATTGGCCGAGACGTGGCCGGACCGTCCGCCACCACCGCGAACCGGTCCGCCGCACCGAGTTTCTCCCGGGTCTCCACCAGAATCCGCAGACCCACTGAGCCCATGAAGTCCACCGCCGAGAGCTGCATGATCAGGCTTTCCGGCCGCTCGGCCAGCACGTCGGTAACAGCGGCTTCCAGGACCGGCGCGCTGGCCAGGTCGATCTCACCACCGACGACGAGCACTGCGGTTCCGTTGCGGTGCTCAACGGAGACTGTGATTCGATCCGTAGCTGTCAACGGCCAACCTCTATCCGGCATCCCGTGGACTTTACCTATGTCGTTATGACGGTAGCTGTGTGCCCCGGCCCTCCGTCGGACGAATCGAGAATAGTACGTTGACCGTTCTGTCGCCGCGCTTCAAGGCTAGGGTGGAAACTGCGTGCGCGCCGAACGTGGCATGAACCGGAGTGGAGAAGCCCTATGTCGGATTCGCCGACCGATTTCGCCAGCGTCAATCCCCGCGAGCAGACGGCTCGGCCGTCAGCCGAGGGGTTGTTGCCGCAACTGGTCCAGCATTTGAGAACCAATCGCACCGTGTTGCGGGAGGAGTGGGCCCGTCGAATCACCGAGGCGGAGTTGCTCACGGCGATGTCGCCGGAGGAGGTCTTCTCCGAGGCCACCGCGGTCTACGACAACTACGTCGAAGTCCTCGAGACCGGCAGCGTCGAGGCGCTGCAGGACTATGCGCGCGACCTGTCCGAGCGGATCATCCCGCGGGGCGTGGAGACCAACGAGGTGGTCGGGATCGTCCTGCTGTTGCGCGACGTGCTGGGCCGGTCGCTGTTCGAGAAGTACCAGGGTGACTTTCAACTGCTGAACCGGGTGCTGGACGCCTACGAGCCGGCGGCCAACCGGATCGCCAACACCGTCGCGGTGAGCTTCGTGCAGGAACGCGAGCGGATCATCCGTCAGCAGCAAGAGGCGATCCGTGAGCTGTCCACCCCGGTGCTGCAGGTTCGGGAGCAACTGCTGATCCTGCCGATCATCGGGGTGCTGGACAGCCAACGCGCCCGCCAGCTCACCGAACAACTGCTGCGCGGCATCCGGGCGAACCGGGCCAAGGTGGTGGTCATCGACGTCACCGGCGTGCCCGCCATCGACTCGACGGTGGCCAATCACCTGGTGCAAACCGTGGACGCGTCGGGATTGATGGGTGCCAACGTCATCATCACCGGGTTGTCGTCGGAGATCGCGCTGACGCTGGTCAGGATCGGCCTGGACCTGTCCAAGATGAATGCGGTCGGTGACCTGCAGGGCGGCATCGAGGAGGCCGAACGGCTGCTGGGTTACGAAGTCACCCGGGCCGGCGAGCTGACCGGCTGACCGTCGCCGTCGTCTCATGCCAGTCCCCATCCTGAAGCAGGGCGCGATTCTGATCGCCACGGTGCAGGCGGCGCTCACCGACGCCGACACCGAACGGCTGCAGCAGGAGTTGATGGAACAGGTCGGAAAACACCGCGCGCAGGGCATCGTCATCGATGTGACGGCGATCGATGTGATGGACTCGTTCGCGGCCCGCTCGCTGCGGACGATCGCGCACATGATTCGGTTGCGCGGCGCCCAGACCGTGATCGTCGGTGTCCAGCCCGAGGTGGCGTTCGCCATGGTCCAACTGGGTCTCAAGTTCGACGGAATGCACACCGCCCTGGACTTGGAGGAAGGCCTTGCGCTACTGACCAGCCGACTGGCAGCACAGAAGGCGATCGGACGCGACGGTGATGGATGACGTCGTCGTCGCCATCGCCGATCCCACCGACATCGTCGCGGCGCGCCAGGCCGGACATCAACTCGCCCAGGAACTCGGCTTCTCGCTGACCGACGGCACCATGATCGCCACCGCGATCTCGGAAGTCGCGCGCAACATCACCAGCTACGCCGAACGGGGCCGGATTCGGATAACCATCGCCGACCGGCAGGGCCGCAAGGCGCTGGTGATCTACGCCGAAGACGACGGGCCGGGCATCGCCGACACCGACCGAGCCCTCGAGGACGGCTACTCCACCGGAGACGGCCTAGGCCTCGGCCTGCCCGGATCGCGCCGGCTGATGGACGAGTTGATCATGCGATCCCGCCCGGGTGAGGGAACCATCGTGGAGATGTGGAAATGGATTCCGCCGGGTGGCTGACCACGGCAGATTCGGGCCGGTCGAGTGGGCGGTGGCCGCCCGGCCGCGGCCGGGCGAGCCGGTGTGCGGCGATCGCGCCGCCGCGGTGGGCGACGGTCAATCCAGTGCGTTGTTCGGGGTGCTGGACGGACTCGGCCATGGTGCCGCGGCCGCCGCCGCGTCATCACGCGGCGTTGAGGTGCTGCGCGATGCTGCTGCCGAGCCGCTCGATGTGCTGGTTCGGCGGTGTCATCGCGCGCTGGCGGCCACCCGCGGGGCCGCGATGACGCTGGCCCGAATCGACTTCACCGCCAAGGTGCTCAGTTGGGTCGGCATCGGCAATGTCGCCGCTAAGCTGGTGGCCAAACACCCGAGCGGCGTGCAGATCCGGTCCTCGGCCGGCCTGGCCGGCGGGATCGTCGGCTATCGGATACCGGAAACCCTACGCGTGCAACGGTGCCCGATCGTCACCGGCGACTTATTGATCATCAGCACCGACGGTATCGCCGATGACCACCTCGACGACATCAACTTCGCCGCGTCCGCGGCGGTTATTGCCGACCACATTCTGGGTATGCACAGCAAAGAATCTGACGACGCTCTGGTGCTGGCGGCACGCCAGCGGGGAACTTAAACCATGACTGACACCGCGTTCTATGTCCGGTACGCCGACGCGCTGCACACCTACCTGGGCAAGCACGACGAGGCCACCCTGGCTGTCGGCCATGAGCTGGGTCGACGGGCGCTGCGCGACCAGGTCAGCATGCTCGACATCATCGAACACCATTTCGACCTGGTGGAGCAGCTGCCCGAGGAGTCCGGGGTCGATTGCACCGACGCCCTGCAATTTCTGCTGCAAACCCTCACCGCCCTGGACTTCGCCACCCGTGGGTTCCTCGCTGGCACTGAGCGGTACCGCAAGGAACGCGCCCGTGCCGACACGCTGGCTCAGCGCGACCAGTTCCGCGACGCGTTGGTGAACGCCCTGCAAGAGGGCTTCTTCGTCGCCGACGATGCCGGTGCGGTCATCGAGATCAACGACTCCTTCGCCGAGATCACCGGCTATCCGGCGGAGGGTTTGCCGTACCCCTTCCCGCACCCGTGGCTGGTCGACCGGGAGGCGGCGGCGGCCCAGCACGCCCGGCTGCAATCCGATGACCACATCCAATACGAGACGCCGATCCGGCATAAAAACGGCCACATCGTCTGGGTCGCGGTGAGCGTCACGGCCGTCACCGGCGCCGGACAGGAGGTCTGCGTCGGAACCATTCGCGACGTCACCGCAGAGCGGGCTTTTGCTGCCCGGGAGAGCGCGGTGCTGCGGTTGGCGACCGCGGTGACCGCCGCCAAAAGTGTCACCGAGGTGTTGTCCGCCACCCTGCACGAGTGCCGAACGGCGATCGGCGTGCAGCGAGTGGTGGCCGTCATGTGGTCGGCCGACGGCGGCGACCCGGCCGTCCAGACGGCCGGCACGCCGACCGCGGCGCACTGGAGCGACCTGAATTCCGAGCTGCGCCAGACGTTTCAAGACGCCCGACAGCAACTGCCGCTCACCGTGCAGTCGGTTGACACCGCCGACGCGGTCGGTGTGTCACGCGGATTCATTGCCGTGCTGTCCGGCGGCGGCGATGTGGCGTTGTGGCTGGAGTTGGGGACGCCGCGACGAGTCAGCGCCGAGGACCGGCTGTTGGTCACCATGCTCGCCGGTCACCTCGGCCTGGCGGTGCAACATGTCCGCCAATTCGAGATCGCGCGGGATACCTCGCTGACGTTGCAGCGCGCCATCTTGACGGCCACCGAGCCGCCCGCCGATTTCGCGGTGCGCTACGAGCCGGCTGTCTCGCCGCTGGAGATCGGCGGCGATTGGTACGAAGTGTTGGCGGTCGACGACCGGCAGATCGCCATGATCGTCGGTGACTGCGTGGGGCGTGGCCTGTCCGCCGCCGCGGTGATGGGGCAGTTGCGCAGCTCGGCTCGCGCCCTGCTGCTCAGTGGCGCGGAACCAGCCCGGGTACTCGAACACCTCGACTCGGTGGCCGAATTGATTCCGGATGCGGTGTGCACCACGGCGTTCGTCGCCATCCTGGACACCGAGTCCAGTGCTTTGCGATACAGCTGCGCCGGTCACCTGCCCGCGGTGTTGGCCAGTCCGGAGGCCGGCGTCGGTTTGCTCAGCGATGCCCGCTCGGTGCCGCTGGCGGTGCGTCGAAACGCTGGCCGGCCGCAGGCCTCGCAGCAGGTGGCGCCGGGGTCGACACTGGTGCTGTACACCGACGGTCTGGTGGAGCGCCGCGGTGAGTCGATAGACGCGGCAATGGCCCGGCTCGGCGAAATCGTGCAGGGCTTGCTGACCAGCACGGTCGACACCGTGGCCGACGCAGTGCTGACCGAGATGACGCCGGCCGACGGATACGAAGATGACGTGGCGATGGTGGTGTACCGGTGTCCACCCAGTCCGCTGGTCATCGAAACCGAGGCTGCGCCAAACCGCTTGCTGGAAGTGCGGCACCGGCTGTCCGCGTGGCTCGGCGCGGCCAACATTCCGGCGCGGCTGTCCGCCGACGTGGTGGTGGCCGTCAATGAGGCGTGCGAAAACAGCATGGAACATGCCTATCGGGGACAGCCCCACGGCAAGGTGCGGGTGGTAGCCGAGGTCAACGACACCCGTCTGCAGGCCCGGATCGCCGACTCCGGTTCCTGGAAGACACCGCCGCACCACCCGGGCAACCGGGGCCGGGGCATACCCCTCATCCGGGCGATCGCCGAGCGGTTCGAACTCGACCGCACCGCCGGCGGAACCACCGTCCAGATGGACTTCCGCATCCCGGGCAGCGGCGTGGCCGACAACCGGCCGGTCCTTGGCCCGGCATCCGTCAATCGAACCGTAAGCTGGCAGGAAACCGATCCGAGGGGTGGTGAGGCCGGTGTCCGCCGAGCGGCTCGACGCGCTCGACAACATCATTGAGGCCGACACCGCCCGCCTGGTGGAGATTTTCAAGGACATCCACCGCAACCCCGAGTTGAGCTTCGCCGAGGTTCGCACCGCCCGAATCGTCGCGCAGGCGCTGACCGACCTGCGGTTCACCGTGACCACCGGGATCGGCGGCACCGGCGTGGTGGCGACGCTGGATAACGGACCGGGACCGACCGTGATGTACCGCGCCGACATGGATGCGCTGCCGGTCGAGGAAGCCACCGGCCTGGACTACGCCAGCGCGGTGCGGGCCCGGGCGGCTGATGATCCTGGCGGGGCCGAGGTGCCGGTTGCTCATGTCTGCGGTCACGACGCCCACGTGGTCTGGATGCTCGGCATGGCCCGAGTGCTGGCGCAAACCACCGACGCCTGGTCGGGCACCGCGGTGCTGGTCGGCCAGCCGGCCGAGGAGCTGATCTCCGGGGCGCGGGCGATGGTCGACGATGGGCTCTACGACGTCGCACCCAAACCGGACAGCTTCGTCGCGCTGCACACCGCACCGGTGCCAGTGGGTATGTTGGCCGCGGCCGGCGGTCCCCGGATGGCCGGCACCGACCAACTCGACGTGCTGTTCCGCGGGGTGAGCGGACACGGCTCGCTGCCGCAGTTGGCCCGGGACCCGGTGCTGATGGCGAGCTTGGCCGTAGTCGAGTTCCAGAGCATCGTCAGCCGGATGATCGCGCCGCAGGAAACCGCGGTGCTCACCGTCGGTGCGGTGCAGACGGGTACGAGCTACAACGTCATTCCGGCCGAGGCGCGGTTGTTGGTCAACCTGCGCTGGTTCACCCCGTATGTCCGTGACCAGTTGCTGTCCGGGATCCGGACGATCAGCGACGGCATCGCCCGCAGCTACGGCATGCCCGACGACCAACTGCCGGTGATCACCATGCGGGGCGGGTCCACCCCACTGGTCAACGACCCGGCGCTGACCGGCCGGCTGGCGTCGGCCCTGGGCGGGGTGTTCGGTGCGGACAACGTGGTGCCGGAGTTGCCGGCGGTGACCGGCTCGGAGGACTGCCACCTGCTCAAGGGCCCGCACCGCGACGTGCCGCTGGCCTACCTGATGGTCGGGGTGGCCGATCCGCAGGTCTACACCGACGCGGCAGCCGAAGGAAAGCTGTTCCCGTACAGCCCGCACGCACCGGACTACGTGGTCGACTTGGCCGCCATCCCGTTCGGGGTGCGGGTGGCCAGTAACGCCATGCTCGAGTTGTTGGGCTCGCGGTGATCATTCGGGTACAAGTTGCCGCGAAGGTGCGCAAAATGACGTCCAGACCGGCCTGGCGGCGTACGAACGTGCACGCTGGCGGGGAGGGCGGGCAGCTAGTGACCGGGGGCGTCGGCGCCCGGGTTCGCCAGCGCGGCCAGCACGGCCCGG